>CAZTTW010000676.1:0-3322 GCA_964616265.1 uncultured Myxococcales bacterium
TCCTGCTTGCCGCAGGCTGGGTGCTGGGCAAGGTCGAACGTCGCGTGCTCGACCGGGTGGTCTATGCGGCCGCGGCGGTGGCGATGGTCGGCCTGGGATTGGCTGGAAGGCCGGCCGCTTTCGTGACGTGGACGGCGCTCTTTTCGCTGTCACTTGGCTTCAACAATCTCATCAATATCACCAACGTCTCGACCAGCAATTGCGACCGAGGTCATATAAGCGGCGTGACCACATTGACCCAGATGTTCGGCGGTTGTCTCGGCTCGGCCTTGGGCGGCGCCCTAAGCTGTGTGGTGAAGTTGCAGCTTCTGTTCGTGGCCTTCGCGCTGCCGTGGGTGGCGGCGTTGGCAATCAGGCAGCCTGAACGAGCAGCCGTCGAGGAGCGCCCGGCGGGAGCTCGTCTTCAGGAAGAACGCGCCTGAGGCGACCGGGAGCCGCGTAAAGGAAGCTCACGCTCCTGCATCGACAACACCGGTGACAAGCGGCCTTGCTTGCGGATGGAAGGTTGGTGGTGCAAAGACATCAATGCTCCAAACCCACGCGCCATGGCCCTATTGGACGCCCGAGTTGCCTGAAGGTTTCCAGGTCTGTGCGCCTCCTCGAACAGTTGGCTAACGCGGTTTTTGCCGACTGGCCTCGCGATCCTTTGTTCGAAGCGCTACGTTCAGAAGCGTGGCGTTCTCCCCCGAACAAGCAGAATCCCTGGGCCGCGCGCGTGGGCTTGCCCCTGAGGCGCTCGGCCTTGGTCTGCGCGTGCCACACTACGATTACGTCCTTGAACACGCTCCGCAGGTAGACTACTTCGAGGTCATCAGCGAGAATTTTTTCGGAGCCGCGCCCACGCCGCGCGCGCGGCTCGAACGCGTGCGGGCACGCTACCCAGTTGTGTTGCACGGGGTTGGGCTGAACCTGCTCGGCCACGCGCCACTCGACAGCCGCTACCTCGATGCTCTGTCGCGCCTGGCGGATGCCGTGGACGCTCCATTTGTCAGCGATCACCTGTGCTGGACCGGCGCTCACGGCGTGAGCCACCACGATCTGCTGCCCACGCCGTACGTCCCAGAATTGGTCGAACTCGCGGCCGAGCGCGCCCACGATGTGCAGCGCCGGCTTGGCAGGCCCTTCGCCATCGAGAACCTGTCAAGCTATGTCGAGTTCCGCGCTTCCACCCTCAGCGAGTGGGAATTCTATACGGCCGTGGTGCGCGAGTCCGGCTGCTGGTCGCTGCTCGACATCAACAACGTGTATGTCTCCAGCCAGAATCACGGCTTCGATGCGGACGACTATCTAGCAACGATCGACTTTTCGCGCGTGCTGCAGGTGCACCTAGCGGGTCACACGCGCGAGCCGAACGGGACGCTGGTGGACACGCACGACCACCCCGTCGCGAAGCCAGTTTGGGAGCTTTACGCACGCGCGTGGCGCATGGGCGGCCCCTTTCCCACGTTGATTGAGTGGGACGCCCGCATTCCGCCGCTGCCCGAGGTGTTGGTGGAACTGGAAAAGGCACGGGAGGCGCGTCGATGAGCCGCTCCGCGCCTGGCTGGCTCGCCGACTTTCAAGCGCGGTTCAGCAGCATGCTGCGAACGCCGCTCGATCGCGCGAGCGGCACACTCACGGCCGCGACGGCCGAGTACGACCCCCAGCTATGCAGCGAAGCGCTGGACGGGCCGTTGTCCGGCGCAGCTGAACGACTCGCGGTCTACAACCGGCAGTATTGGTTCCGATTGTTCAGCGTGCTCCATGCTGGCTTTCCGCTCACCGCGCGTCTGATGGGCTATTGGGACTTCAATGCGGTGGCCGCCAATTACCTGCTTGCGCACCCGCCGGGCGGCTGGGACATCGAGCAGATCGCCGATGGTTTTCGCCCATTTTTCGAGGACGCGCTGGACGAGAGCGCACCCGATTGGCGCCTCGCCTTGATCGAAAGTGTCCGTATCGACGCTGCCTATCGGGAGGTGTTTCGCGCGGAGCGCTCGCCGCCCTTTCGTCCCTTGGCAAGCGATGCGACCGAGCTTCTGACTGGGCATCTGGTGCCGCTCCCAGCATTGCGTATCGTCGAGGAGCACCGCGCGCTGGTCGTGCTTCGTACTGCGCTAGTCGCAAATCCGAGCAGCGCGACTGTCGAGCTGCCTCCACTGCTTGTTCGGCCGCAAACCTGGGCGATCGTACGGCGCGAAGCGGGCACGGCGAGTATCCCGATCGAAGCTCGCGAAGCCGAACTGCTCACGCTGCTGGGGCGTCACTCCGTAGGCGACGCGCTCGGGTGCCTCGAAAGCGCTTGCCCCGCCGAGGAACGAGCGGAGCTGCCGGACCATGTTCGCGCGTGGCTCGCGCGCAGCATCGAACTCGGATTCTGGTGCTCGCTTCGCCGCGACGGTTGAATATCGAAGGTGTCAGGGCTCAGCCGCACACGACGCAGCTATAGCCGGCGCAGGTATTGGTCGCCTGGCACGAGTGCTCGGTCAAGGTCTCCGAGCCCGAGTCGTAGGACATGCCTCGGCACGAATTCGAGCCACCGCACAGGGGCTGGATCTCGAAAATGCCATTCTGTGCCGCGCACCGCGAGGCGAACTCGTCTTGTGTGATGGAGCCAACTACGGTCGAGGTCACCGCCGGATGGGGAACCTGACCGGACGCGCACTTGGTCGCGGGAATCGGCGTATGAGGATTCGGCGGGGTGTCCATGGAGCTAGTGACCGCGGCGCCAGAATCAGAATCGGCGAAAGCGGCGCCGGCTCTCGCATCGGAGCCCACCGCGCTATCGTCCTCCGCTGCGTGCGCGTCCGCGGCGTTCGAGCCCACCTGCGAGGTCGGCTCCGTGGGGCTGGTTGCTGCCTCCTTTCCGCCACATGCGGCAGCGACGGAGAGGAAGCCGCCGATTGCCGCCACGAGGAGTGCCTGCGTCGTGCTGGTCTTCTGATTTAGAGATGACACCCCTCTGGTGTAGCACCGCCAAGAGATTCGGCAACCTCGCCCGGATCAGGCGCCGGCCCAGCCGGCTACTTGCCGAACTGGATCTTGCTGACCTTGACAGTCCTCTTTCCGTCCTGGTAAGCGCTCGCAGCCAGTCCGCTCGCGTGCACAGCAATACTCATTCTGCTCTTCGTAGCGCGGAAATCGAAGCAAGTCACCGCGGCTTTTCGTCGCAGCGAGATTAGCCGGTTTACCATGCAACGCTCGTCGGAATCGCGCATCGCAAAGCCATGCAAAAGAGGATTCCCAGGGTGAGCGAATGGCGTGCGTTGGCTTCTGCCCTTCTCGTCGCGAGCGCGTTCTTCGCTTATGCGCCGACCGCCGACGCTTGCTCTATCTGCGGCTG
>CAZTTW010000677.1:0-3317 GCA_964616265.1 uncultured Myxococcales bacterium
CCCTAAACGAGTATCTGCGTCCCTTGCGCGCCAAGCGGCGCGAGCTGGAAGCCAACCCGGACCACATCCGATCCGTCCTGCAGGCCGGAATTCAGCGTGCGCGCCAGGCGGGAGTCGAGACCCTCGACGAGGTCCGCCATGTGATGAACATGGACGTCTAAGCAGACAGCCTACTTCTGCAGGGTCGAGTTGGTGACGGTCGAGCTCTTGGCGTTGACGCCAAAGGCGCTGCCTAGGCTGGGCCCGGAATTGACGTTGGTCCACGAGCCACCGGTATTGCCCGTGATTGTGGAGTCCTGCACCGTGATGGTGCCCGTCATATCGTTGCTGGTCATGAAGACACCTCCGCCGAACGCGTTCGTGCCGGCCGCGTTGCTTTCCACGTCGACGCCGCACAGGAGCACGTTCGTGGAGCTGCCGCCGTCCTGGTAGATGGCGCCGCCGTTGCCGCCCGAGCCGACCTCGTTCTGGTCGTTGTTGATGACGCTGCACTTGCTGGCGTCATCGCTATTGGCGTCGTGGCCGGTGGCCTTGTTGTCGCGGAAGAGGCTGTTGTAGATCTGCAACGTCGCGAACAGCCCTCCGACCGCGCCGGCGTTGCTGGCAGAGTTGCTCCGGAAGGTGCTGTTGGCGACCAAGAGGCCAGTCTTGCTGCCGTTGATGTAGATGGCGCCGCCACCGGTATCGGGGCCGAGCGGTGCGGCCTGGTTGTTCGTGAAGGTGCAGTCGATGACTGTGAGGTTGCCGTCGCGCACGTAGACCGCGCCGCCTTCGCCGTCGTCCCAGCCTTGCGAGCACGGCGCGGGCGCCGTCGGGATGGCCTGGGTCGGCGTCGTCTTGGCGTTGACCAGGGTGAGATGTTGCAAGGTGAGACCGTACGTGTTCTTCATCCAGTCGGTGCCGTCCCAGCGCAGGATCTGTACGGCGCCGCCGCCGTCGAGCGTGATCTTATTGCCGCCGTCGATGACGGTGTCTTTCGTGATGGGCGGCTTCAGCGTGGCGGTGACCACGATGGTGAAGGGGTCGGGCCCGCAGTCGAAGGTGATGATGCCGCCCTTGCTGACGGCTGTCTGAAGCTGGGCAAAGGTGCAGCTCGCCGCTGTGCCGCTGCCGATCTTCGCGGTCGGGGTCGACGTGTCGACGGGTTGTCCGCGCGCCGGCACGCCTGTACTGCACGAGCCGTTGGGATTTCCGGCGCTTCCCGCTCCGTCGGCAGGGCCACCGTCGGTGCTCGCAGCGGTGGTGCTGCTAGTGGCTCCGCCGGACCCGCGTCCGCCGTCTCTGCCGCCACCGCCTGCGCCGCCCGTGCTGCCGCCGCGGCCGGTGACGCCACCAGCGCTGGCTCCGCCCTTGCTCGCGTCTCCTGCGCCGCCCGTGCTGCCGCCGCGGCCGGTGACGCCACCAGCGCCGGCTCCGCCCTTGCTCATGTCTCCTCCGGAGGCTGCGCCTCCCGTCGCGAGACTGCCGGCGGCGCCGCTACCACCGGTCGTCGTACTACCGCCGCTTGGGTTCGGACCACCAGGCGAGTCCGAGGTTCCACATCCGAAACCAAACCACACCACGGACAACAGGCAAGCCGTCGCACGCATAGCAAAAGCGTAGCACTGATTGGGCCACGATTGGGATGGGTGCTTTCGTGTGAGTCACTGTCGCACTCTCGCCAGACTCAGCTTAGTTGGGTGGGGCGCTGCCGGCCGACTCTGGTACGCGAGGCCTGGATTGCGATACTTGGCGTAGTAGCGCGCACCTCGTACCTCTCAGGTCGCGATCTTTTTGTAAACTTCGCCCGCGACGAAGAGCTGGAATAGCTGCGCATCGCATTTGCCGACCTTGACCTCGCCTTCGAGGATGCCGAGCGCGCGCGGCACCGGCACCGCGGCTTTGTACGGCCGATCCGATGCAGTCAGTGCATCGAAGATGTCGGCGATAGTCAACATGCGGGCCTCGATGGGAATCTGTTCGCCCCGCAAACGCAATGGATACCCGCTGCCGTCGAGCAACTCGTGGTGAGCGCCAGCAATGGTGGGAACGTTGCGCAAGTTCCGGCCCCACGGAATGGTTCGCAAAAAGGCGCGGGTGTGATCGACGTGTCGCTCTATCTGGCGGCGCTCGTCCGGGGTCAGGCTGCCGCGGGGCACTTGCAACGCGGCCAGCTCGTCGGCGGTCAAGAACGGCTGCGGCTTTCCCTGCTCGTCCAGGTAGGTTTGCGTGGCCAGCTCGGCGAGGCGAGCCAAGACCGGAGCTTCGAGTAGACTCGGCTGATCGGCCGTGTTGACCAGACGCCAGGCTTCGTCGAGAAGGGCAAGCCGTGCGGCCAGCTCGGCCTCGATCGTCGAGGCATCGCCGCCGGCTCCGCGGGCCTGCTGCAGCTCAGCCCGCAAAGCATCGGCCTCCATGGCTTTGCGCACGTAGCGGAAGCGCGCTGCAATGGCGTCGAGCTGCCAATCGTAGAGTTTTCGGGCCTTGACCAGCACGTGCTCGCGCACACCGACTTTGCCGAAGTCATGCAGCATGCCTGCGTACTGCAGTTGCCGAAGCTCCTCGCGCGAAAATCGGATCTCAGCGAGTGGCCCGGTGGCGACGGCATCGACGCTTTCCGCAAGTGCGACGGAGAGCATCGCCACGCGCCGAGAGTGACCCGACGTCGTAGGATCGCGCGCCTCGATGGCGGTCACTGACGCTGCAACGAAGCTCTCGAACAACCGGTGGATCTCGTCGTACTGGATGGCGTTTTCCAGCGAAACGCCCGCCTGCGAGGCGAGCGCGAGCGCCACCGCCACCGCTTGATCGTCGAAGGGCACGACCTCGGCGGTGAAGTCGGCGGGAGTGACCAACTTCTGGTCCGGCGAACGCTTCTTGTTGATGAGCTGGATGACACCCATGACGTCGCCCATGGCAGACAACATCGGCACCGTGAGCATCGAGCGCGCTTGATAGCCGGTCTGGCGGTCGAACGTGCGGTTGTGGCTCGACGTGGTCAGCTCGGCGGCGGGTAGGGTCGCAACGTCGGCAATCGTGATGGCTTTCTTGCCGAGCACGGCGCGGCCGACTACCGACTGATCGTCGATGGGAAGACGTGTTTGCGCGAAATCCACCGCCATCGAGTCGTTCTGCGAAAGCATGAAGTGCAAAGAAGCCTGCATACCGGTGCGGCGCTGGAGCGCAGCCGTGCGACCGCGCCACGCCCGAGAGGTCGAGGCACCCCCCGTTCCTTGAACCTCGGGCGACTGCGACTCGACGATGTACACACTGCCGGCATCGGCACCGGTCATCTGTCGGCTCTTGCTGAGGATGAGCTCCAGCAACTTGCCGGTGTC
>CAZTTW010000678.1:0-3316 GCA_964616265.1 uncultured Myxococcales bacterium
TCATCAAGCACGCTATCGCGAACAGTCTCGGCGTGACCAGCAGCCAGTACCTCAGCATCATTTTCGGCGGCTTCGAAGTTTGGAGCGGCGGCGACGGCGTCCAGCTCAAGCAATTCTGCGCGAACGTGAAGTAGGCCGCGCGCGCCGCTGCCGCGCGCCTCGCGCAAACTTCCGCTATGGCCGGGCCGCGCGCCATAGTGCCGCCGCGAGCGTTCTAGGTGAAGAGCTTGCCCCCCTTCAAACGCGGCCGTGGCGGTCCGGGCGGATGGGTCATCGTCGATGAGCCCGAGCTGCACTTCGCGGACGACGTGCTTGTGCCCGACTTGGCGGGCTGGCGACGCGAACGCATGGCTGTGCTTCCCGACGCGCCCTTCATTACGCTGTCGCCCGACTGTATTTGCGAGGTGCTTTCGCCTGGGTCGTCCCGCTTCGATCGCAAGCAGAAGATGCCCATCTACGCCGAGCAAGGCGTGGGCAATGCCTGGTTGGTCGATCCCGTCGAGCGCACCTTGGAGATCTTCCGCCTGGTGGAAAACCGTTGGCTTCTTCTCGCCACCTTCGCCGACGACGAACGCGTGCGCGCGGAACCCTTCGACGCCATCGAGCTGGAGCTAGGACTTCTGTGGGTCGACGTCGAGCCGGTGAAGACCACGTAGCAGCGGGTAGGAACCTGCAGGTGGCCAACATGCAATCGCTCTGTGCGGCTATCGCGAACCGATGCCTTGATGGCCGATGAAGGTGCCTTGTTTCCGTGCTGCGCTGGCGCTAGTGTAACGGAGGTTCGTAAAAGCGTTTGCGTTCGCCGTCGGGCAGAAAAGGGCTCGTGAAGTCATTGTTCCTTAGGCAGTATGGTTCCGCGTCGCCGATGTCCCCTCGTCCCACAATGGGCCGCCGTCCATGCTGAGCAAAGGTGACAATCAGGCCATCCGCGAGGTCAACCGGTCCATTATTCTCGACCTCGTCCGTCGCAGCGGCCACATCTCGCGCAGCGAGCTCGCTCGTCGCTCGAAGCTGACCAAGCCCACGGTCTCGACCATCATCGACGAATTCATTACCACCGGCGTCGTCCGCGAGGTCGGTCTCGGAGAATCGCTTTCCGGCGGTGGACGTCCCGCTCGGTTGCTGGAGTTCGACGACAGCTCGGCAGCCTACCTCGGCATCCACTTCGGCGTACGCGCCACCCTGGTCGCCCTAGCGGACGCTCGCGGCAACATTCGCTTGGTGCGCAACAGACCCTCGCTTCGTGGCGCACCCGAGCGTGCAGCGAAGACCGTGCGGTCTCTGGTCACCGAGGTCCTTCAGGCAGCGAAAATTCCGCGCGCTCGTGTGACCGCCGCAGGCGCCACGGTGCCGGGTCTGGTGGATCACGATTCGGGCACGTGCGTGCTGGCGCCGAACCTTGGCTGGAAGGACTTCCCTTTGCGCGAGACGCTGCAGGACGAGCTGCACATGCCCGTCATCGTCAACAACATTACCCAAGCGTCGGCGTTCGCCGAGGGCCGCATCGGCGCGGCCAAGGGCAAACATTCGTATGTCTGGGTTTACGTGGGCAGCGGTGTGGGCTCGGGCATCGTCATCGATGGGCAGATCTTTCATGGCCAGCGCGGTTTCTCCGGCGAAATCGGCCATTGCCCGGTCGCCGACGAGGGTCCGCTGTGCGCGTGTGGCCGCCGCGGGTGCCTGGAGACCGTGGCATCGACCATGGCGCTCGTCAAAGCAGCCGAGGCCGCCATCGCGAGAAAGGAAAGCACCATCCTGGCCAAAGCGAATGGCGAGCACGGCGAACGCGGCGAGATAGACATGGCGGCCATTGCGGCCGCAGCGAAGAAGAACGACGGAGTAGCAATGCGCATCCTCGACCAAGCCAGCGAGCACATCGGCCGCGGGCTGTCGTACCTTCTCAACATTCTCAATCCCGAGATGATCGTCCTAGGAGGTCCCGTGATTCAGGCAGGTGAGTATTTGTTACGCGAAGTCCGCGCCTCGGTAGCCCGCCACGCACTTCTTCCCCATGGCGTCGCCATCGTGCCGTCGACCCTTGGCGACCGAGCCGAGCTGGCCGGCGGCGTCCTGTTGGCGATGGAAAGCGCCGTCCGGTCCTTCCGCATCGTCGACAGCCGGCGATCTTCCACAGCGGCGGTGCGAGCATGAGCGTCAGGCGACTTGGTACGAATCCACACCTCGGCGACATCGTCGAGCTAGCACTTCCCACGGGCGTGTGTACACGCATTGCAGCTCGCGGCGGCTGTGTGATCTCGCTGATGGTCCACGACCGAAACGGAAAACTGGCGGACGTCGTACTCGCCTATGGCGACGACGCGGACTACGTCACGAACCCAGTCTTCTTTGGAACGCTGATTGGTCGATACGGCAACCGCATCGCCCGCGGCGACCTGCCACTCGGGGGCAAACGCTATGCGCTGCCCATCAACAATGGTTCTAACCATCTTCACGGCGGACCGGGCGGATTCCACACGGCGCTTTGGCGCGTCGGCAGCATGCAGGGCGGTGCGGAGCCGTCGTTGGTCCTCACGCACGCGAGCCCGGACGGCGACGCCGGCTATCCCGGCACCCTAGAGGTGGAGGTGACCTACACGCTGACGGCCGAGCCAGCCTTGCGCGTGGAATACCGCGCGCGCGCCAGTCAACTGACCGTAGTCAACCTGACCCAGCATTCGTACTTCAACCTCGGCGGCGCGGTCGCGCCTGCTGCGAGCATCGAAAACCACCGACTGCGGATTGCCTCTTCGCATTTCCTGCCGACGGATGCCGGCGCCATCCCGACCGGGGAATTGCGCCCCGTCGACCGAACCCCGTTCGACTTCCGCAACGAGCACACCATCGGCGAGCGCATCGGCGTCGCCGATGAGCAACTCCGCTTCGGCAACGGCTACGACCACTGCTTCGTCGTCGACGGCTGGGACAAGAGCCTGCGCACCATCGCCGAGGCCAGCCACATCGATTCGGGCCGGCGCATGCTCGTGCGCACGACCGAGCCGGGCGTGCAGCTCTACAGCGGCAACTACCTGGCTGGCACCCGCGGAAAAGCCGGTGTTCCGTACCAGGCGCGCGCCGGCTTCTGCCTCGAAACGCAGCACTTCCCAGACTCGCCGCACCGGCCCGAGTTTCCCGGCACCGAGCTTTTGCCGGGAAGCCAGTACCTGCAAATCACCGAGTACGCGTTCCCGGCACCGTAGCCCCCAAACTAACGAAAGGCGCCCGAGTTACCGGACGCCTTCGCGAACACGACTAGTCGTTAAACGCGTTGGCGGAGGCGGGCTTTGCCCGCCGCAGCCAGAGCGCGGGAGGGTTTGGG
>CAZTTW010000679.1:0-3316 GCA_964616265.1 uncultured Myxococcales bacterium
GGTGCGGATCGCCTTCGAGCACGCTGCGGTCCATGAACGCGCCGGGATCGCCCTCGTCGGCGTTGCAGATGATGTAGCGGGTGGTGTCTGCTTGGGCGCGAGCGATTTCCCACTTCTTGCCGGTCGGGAAGCCGCCGCCGCCACGTCCGCGCAAGCCGGATTCGGTGACTTCTCGGATCACGTCCTCGGGAGTCATCTCCTTGAGAACGCGGTAGAGTGCCTTGTAGCCATCGCGCGCGATGTACTCGTCGATGTTTTCAGGATCGATCTTGCCCGTGTTGGACAGTACGCGCCGTTCTTGCTTGGCGTAGAACGGAATCGACGCTTCGGTGATATGACCAGGCGCATACAGGAGCCGCTCGACGATTTGGCCGCCGACGATGTGCTTGTCGATGATTTCGCCGACGTCGGTCGGCTTCACACGACAATAAAAGGCTTCGGTCGGCAGGAGTTGCACGATGGGGCCGACTTCGCAGAGGCCCTGGCAGCCGGTCTCGACGAACTCGACCTTGCCCGACAGACCGCGCTTCTTGAGCTCGCTCAGAAAGGTTTTGTAGATGCCCGGCTCGTCGCTAGCATCGCAGGTCAGGCCCTTGCACAGAAACGCCGTCGCGATGAACTGCGGCGTCTTGTGCTCGGCGATGCGGCGCAGCTCTTCGCGAAACTTCTGGCAGTCCTCGTCGTCGTGGCAAGAGATGCCCTCCATGCGGCACAGTAGGAAATTCGGGCAGGGCGTCCCCGGTCGGTTCTGGCATTTGTCGCAACACCGTTCGAGGAACGTGCGACCGCGGGTCTTGTCGACAGCGCCCGTCTTGCGCGCCGCCACCGCCGGCTTGGGCGACGTAAGCAGCTTGCGAGCCAACTTGCTCACCATCTTGGGCGTCACCCGTCCGTGAACTTCGCCATCGACCACGATGGCCGGGGCCACGCCGCAGGCGCCCACGCAGTTGACCTTCTCCAGGGTGACCTTGCCGTCGGGCGTGGTGTCCCCGGCGTGGATGCCGAGCACCGCCACCAGCTCGCCCAGCAGATCTTCCGATCCCTTCACGTTGCACGCGGTGCCGTTGCACACCTGAATGACGTGCTCGCCCTGCGGCTTCAGGCGGAACTGCGAGTAGAAAGTAGCCACGCCGTAAACGCGCGCCTCGGCGATCTTCATCGTGTCGGCGATCGTGTCGAGGGCCTCCATCGGCAAGTAGCCATAGGCTTCCTGCGCGCGCTGCAAGACTGCGATGAGGTTGCGCGGCTTCAGGTCAGGCCACGACGCGAGCATTTCTCGGAGTTGGGTCAGATCGGGGCTGGGGGTCGTGGAAGTGGTTTCAGTCATGGTTTCACGGAACGAGTGGGAGCGAGCAGCGTCTATCGCAACGGTAAGACCGTCGCAGGTACGCAGGTGATGTATCGCCAAGAACGACGGACAGATTTAGGAGGATGAATTCTCAATTGCGCAAAACTTCACAGTGAAGACGGATCCGACGCCAACGGTGCTTTGCACCTCGATGCTTCCGCCGCTGCGTTCGGCCAAGCGTTTCACGATGGCCAAGCCCAGCCCGTTGCCGTCGATGTCACGACTTTCCGGGCGCTTTTCCCGGAAGAATTCATCGAACAGTCGAGGAAGACTCTCGCTCTTGATGCCGATGCCGTCGTCGGTCACCTCCAGACAAACCTCAGCGCCGCGGCGTGCAGCACGTACCCGCACATGACCGGCTTCCCGACCGTATTTGATGGCATTACCCACGAGGTTGACGAGGATGGCCTTCAAGTCCTCCTCACCGATGCGAACGCGCGGCAAGCCGGGCTCGATGTCCACGGCTGCGGCCATCGAGCGTTCGGCGAATTTTTCGTGAAACAGCTCCATGGTGGATGTAACCGCCGACGCCACATCGCACGGCGGGGCGGCACTTGGCGTGCGTTCGAGATCGATGCGCGAGAGCGAGAGCAGCTCGCCGATGAGCTCGACCATGCGATCGATGCGCTTCTCGGATCGCTGCAAATAGGGCAGATACGGCGCCAGCTCCGCTCCCAGGCTCTTCTCCGTCGCTACTTCGATGAGGCTGCGAATCGCGCCCAGCGGCGAGCGGAACTCGTGCACCATGGTGCGAATGAAGCGCGGCTTTTCCATGGCCATGCGCCGCACGTCGGTGACATCGGCCAAGGTTAGAATCCGTCCGAGCGCTTCGCCCGCTTCGCGGTGGAACCCGACGACACTGGCGAAATAGACGCGGTCGCCAAGGGTCAGCTCGGCCACACGGCGAGCATCGTCGTCCGGACCGGACAACAGCGCAGCCAGTGGCTTGAACGCCTCAGGCTCGAGCAAGACATCCACCGGCGCGTGAAGGAGCTCCTTCGGCTTTCGACCCAGCAGCGCCGACATGGCTTGATTGGCCAGCACGATGTCGCGCTCGCGATTGATGACCAGGACAGCGTCCCGCAGCGATGCCACCAGCGACGCCGTCTGGCTCTTCTCGGTGGCGAGCGCCAGCAAACTGGCCTCGTTTTCCTTGCGCAGCTTTTCGGCTTCTTCCTTGAGCTGCTTGTGCCGCCCGAGCGTCTGGATAACGCCTAGGAGATCGTCCGGAGAGAACGGCTTCGGTAGGAAGAAGTCGATGCCTTGCCGGGTCGCCGCGATAGCGGTGTCGATGTTGGCGTACGCCGTAATCATGCACGTCATCGTGGGCAGCTTGCGGCTGCGCATGGACGCAAGCAGTGTCAGCCCGTCGAGATCCGGGAGCTGATAATCGATAAGCGCAATGTCGAACGGCCGCCTTTCCAGCAGTTCCAATGCTTCGCGCCCGGTCTCGGCGACTTCGACGGCATAGCCTTCCAGCTCGAGGATTTGGCGAATCCCCGAGCGAACGCCGTACTCATCGTCGATGACCAGGACGCTTAGCACGACGCCTCTACGCGGCCTTGGCCGCCGCGAGCTTCTCTTCGACCGCCTTGATCAGTTGTCGCCCAGTCACCGGCTTATCGAGAAATGCGTCCAGCTTGATCCAGTCCTTGAGCGCTGCCGTGTCGCCTGCGAACTTGTGGCCGGTCGCCGAGGCCACGCCCGAGAGCATGATGATGGGTACGTTGCCCATCGCGGGATCTTGGCGAATCTTTCGGCCGAGCACGAAACCCGAGTCGTAATGCTCCATCATGAGGTCGAGCACGATGACATCGGGCTGCTCTTGACTGATCTTTTCCAGGGCGCCTTCCACGCGGTCAACGGTGACGACCTCGTAGCCGCGCCCGCCGAAAAATGCGGTCTGAGCGGCTAGAAAATCACGATCGTCATCGACAAACAGAATCTTGGGGCTTTTCGCCATACAGG
>CAZTTW010000680.1:0-3314 GCA_964616265.1 uncultured Myxococcales bacterium
TTGCGCGTGTATTCCTTGGTGTTGCGACACTCGGGATAGCCCGAGCAGGCCAGGAAATGCCCGTTGCGGCCCCACTTGATGACCATGGGCTTGCCGCACTTTTCGCAAATCTCTTGCGTGGGCTCTTCCTCGCGCTTGATGTCGCGCATTTCTACTTTGGCGCGGGTCAGGTCGCGCTCGAAGGGAACGTAGAAGTCGCGCAAAAGCTTGATCCAGTCGGCGGCGCCTTCCTCGACCTCGTCGAGCTGCTCTTCCATCTGCGCAGTGAACGCCGTGTTCAAGATGTCCGGGAAGCTCTTGAGCAAAAGACCGTTCACGACCACGCCAAGCTCGGTGGGCGCCAGGCGGCCTTCGCGCTTTTCCACGTAGCCGCGATCCTGGATGGTCGACAGAATGGCCGCGTAGGTCGACGGCCGCCCGATGCCCTTTTCCTCCAGCTCCCGCACCAGCGTCGCTTCCGAGTAGCGTGGCGGCGGCTGCGTGAAATGCTGCTCGGGCTTCTCGCCAACCACGCGGACGGCTTCGCCCTCTTTCACGTCCGGCAGGACGCCACTGCTTTCGTCCTCGGCGGCGTCTTCCTGAGTCTCGGCATAGACGTCGAGAAATCCCGGAAAGCGCATGACCTGGCCGGAAGCGCGCAGACCGACACGACCGGCGTCGATCTCGATGGTCGTCTGGTCGAACACGGCGGGCATCATCTGGCACGCCACGAAGCGGTTCCAGATGAGCGTGTAGAGCTTGATGAGATCTTCGGTCTCGCGCTCGTCGCGACCGGCCTTGTTTTCCGTTAGCAGCGCGCGCACGCGTTCCGGATCGTGGTCGAGTAGCGACGGCCGAATCGCTTCGTGCGCGTCTTGCGCGCTCTTCTTCGACTTGAAGACATTGGGCTCGGCCGGCACGTGGGCCGCACCGAAGCGATTGGCGATGAACGTACGGACGTCGCGAACCGCGTCGTCGGAGATGCGGGTCGAATCGGTACGCATGTAGGTGATGAGACCGGTGGGACCTTCGGCTCCAAGCTCGACGCCTTCGTAAAGGCGCTGCGCAAGCCCCATGGTTCGCTTGGGCGAGAAGCGCAACTTGCTCGATGCCTCTTGCTGCAGGCGCGAGGTGATGAACGGCGCGGGCGGGTTTTTCTTGCGCTCTTTGCGCTCGACCGAAGCGACACGCAAGCTGGCCTGGCGAATCAGATCGAGTGCTTCGCGCGCCTTGCCCTCGTCGGGCAGAACTGGCTTTTCGCCATCGATCTTCGCCACGCGGGTGAGGAACGAGGGCGGCGTCTGGCCTTCAACCTGCACCTCGACCGACCAATACTCTTCGGTCTGGAAGGCTTTGATTTCGTCTTCGCGCTCGACGACCAGACGCACGGCGACGGACTGCACCCGGCCGGCGGAAAGGCCGCGACGAACCTTGGCCCACAAGATGGGACTGATCTGGTAACCCACCAAGCGGTCGAGTACGCGGCGCGCCTGCTGCGATTCGTACTTCTTCACGTCGAGATCGAGGGGATGCGCGATGGCCTCGAGCACCGCCTTCTTCGTAATCTCGTTGAACATCACGCGGCGGATGTTGCCGTTGGACGGGCGAATCTCGTCGGCGATATGCCACGCGATGGCTTCGCCCTCGCGATCAGGGTCGGGCGCCAGCAGCACCTGCGCCGCTTTCTTGGCTGCGCTCTTGATTTCGGCGATGACTTTCTTCTTGCTGTCGATGACGACGTAATTCGGCTGAAAGTCGTGCTCGATGTCGATGCCAATCGTGGCCTTGGGCAGATCCTTGACGTGTCCGACGGAAGCCTTCACCTCGTAGCCGGGACCCAAGTACTTCTTGATCGTGCTCGCCTTGGCCGGCGACTCTACGATGACCAGGGTACCGCCACCGCTCCGCTTCGAAGCGCGCGCCGGTGCAGCTTTCTTGGCCGTTTTCGCCTCGGGCTTGCTTTCCGCTGAGTCCGCTGCGGCAAGGGTGGTCGCGTCGGGCACAACGGGCGCGACGCTTTTTCCCGCTACGGCGGTCTTCTTTGCAGGGGTTTTGGCTTTTTCGTTCGCAGCTTTCTTGCTGCTCTTTGCGCGCGGTTTTTTCTCAGCAGCCACGTCCAATGACCTCATAGATGCCGCCCGCTCGGCGGACCCAACCTTCCATCTCGACTTCGGCCAACATGCCTAAGATCGAAGGCAGACTCGTGCCCAGTCGTCGACAAAGCGACGCTGGGGTGTCCGCACCCGATGCGATGGCATCGAGCAACGGCGCAAAAGCTGGCGATGGTTGCGCCACCAAGGTGAACGCTGTCGACACGACCTGTCCCGCCAAGGCACGCTCGATGTCGTCCGCCGACGCCACCGCCACGCCAGCGCCTTCGCGAAGCAAGCGGTCCGTACCCGCACTGCCGGGAACCGCAAAAACCGGCTTACCCAGCTTTTTTCCCCAGCTCGCGGTGATGAGCGCGCCCGAGCGAGCTGCCGCTTCGACGACGATGACCACCGACGCGAGCGCAGCGATGATGCGGTTGCGCGCCGGAAACTGCCCGGGGCGCGGCTTCGTGCCGGGCGCGTACTCGGAAAGCAGGGCGCCCGCCCTGCCAATGCGCACGAACAGATCGGCATGGCGGTCGGGATAGACCACGTCGGTTCCGCAACCCAAGACCGCCAAGGTGGAGTTACCCGCAGCCAGAGCGCCTTCGTGGGCCGCCGCATCAATGCCGAAGGCACCGCCCGAGACAATCGTCGCGCCTGCCCGGGCGAGGTTGTAGGCGATCTGGGATGCTCCATCGCAAGCGACCCGACTGGCGGCCCGCGCACCCACCATCGCTACGAGGCGCTGGCCTTCGGCGGGAAGTCGCCCGACCCACCACAGGGATCGCGGGGGATTGGGCAAGGCAAGCAATTGACCAGGATATCCCGGTTCGCTCGGGCCGACCCTTCCGTCGGCTCCACGGCAGGCAGCACGGCTATCGCTGTGGCCATCCGGGAAACCGGGAAACCAACCCTGTTTTGGCGCGGAAAAAGTCATCCCTGACCTTCTCGGCAAAACGGCATCTTGGTTTCCGACCAATTGCATAGCGTCGCAAGCTGATAGCGCCTGACCCAAAGAAGATCAAGGAGTTGTGGCAAAGTGCCCGAAATTCAAGGGGCTAGCCAGGACGCGCTTGCCGCGATTCCGGTGTGCGCAACTCCCGCCAGCGGCGGTGAGTCGCAATCAGTGGCCCTTGCGCATCTCGGTCAACTCGCCGATTCGGAGCTCTTTGGTAGCGCGCGCAATCCACGCCACCGACGCCTCTTCCCGCACGTCGACGACGAGAATCTCTCCGACGACTT
>CAZTTW010000681.1:0-3302 GCA_964616265.1 uncultured Myxococcales bacterium
GCGGGGAGTACAAGCTGCGGTTGGTTCATGGGCTTACAACCTTGGATCCACTGGCTCGCTTTCTAGCGCAAGCACGCCGAACACGCACTCGTGCACTCGGCGCAATGGCTCACCCCGCACGAACCGTTCCAGCGACTCGATGCCGAGAGCGAATTCGCGCAAGGCCAGGCTGCGCTTGCGTGCCAGGCTGCGACTGCGCAGACGTTCCAGATTCACGGGAAGCAGGTACTCGGGCCCGTAGATGATACGAAGGTACTCGGACCCGCGGCACTTCACCGCCGGCTGGACCAGTCCGCGCGCGCCGCGAGCGATGAAGTCCAGCGGCTTGACCACCATGCCCTCCCCTCCCTTGCCGACGAGAGTCTCCCACCAAGCGATCCCTTGTTCGCAGCTGGCGGGATCCACGAGGTCCACCACCTGAAATGCCGTAGCCCGTAGCAACGGATCTCCTTCGGCTACCAGAGCCGCACAGATCTCCATGTGCCAGAGGTGATCCTTGCCCACGTGCACTTCTCCCTCGCTGGCGAGCACATGGAACGGCGCCAGGCGCAGGTCTGCCAAGCTGGCCACGTCCCAGCAGTAGTGCGCGTAGGCTGCGAGAAAGCGCTCGATGGCGCTGGCGCGATGGCTGGACTGCTCCAGCAGGTGATCCACCGCCAACCCCCGACGAGCTGCGGCCTGAAGAGTCGCTTGAGAACAACCCGACCTTGATGCGTCTGCGCGAGTTGGAAGTGATCGAAAAGATCGCGGCCGGCAACAAGCTGAACGTCATCGTCGGTGAGAAGGGCATTGGCGAGCGACTGTTGAACCTGGTGTAGGAGTCCGGCGGCCTGGCCAGACGGTGAGGCCAGGCCGCCAAGCCCGAGGATTGCGTACAAATATACCTTCGTGCCGTCGTCCCGAACTCGACCGCCTCATGGATGAACGTTCATCGGGGCAGCGTTCGAGATCGTCGGGCACTTCGACGGATTCGTGAAACCGACAAGCGACACGGGATCTGGGAACCGGCACCACACCTCATTCATCGAGCCATGCGGAAGAGGGGCGATGGGGACGTCTCCAAACCGTCGGAGAAAGACGGTGGCCAATTACCCGTAACCACGGGGGCAGGATGCGTCCGAAATTGCGATCTGGAACTGGTCCTTAGTGGAACCGTGGCCAGCGTTGTATGAGGCGCCTCGGTCGAGGAGTATTACCCGCCTGCGCAAGCCCCGCGCTAACCTGCTGATCACCAGCGTGGCGGCAGCTGGGTTGCTTCCCGAATATGCGCGTCCGGTAGGGGACTAGGGGCTGGGAGGGAAGGACAGAACCTCCGAAACCCCGCTATTTTGCGCCCGACGGACGCCAAGCATAAAGTCTCCGCCCGGGATCATCGAGAGTCGACAGCCACCTGTTGTAGCCGGTTGAGATGCAACGGCCGGAGGGGCTAGTCTCGGATAAACTCCCCCCGCTAGCATGAACGAAACCACGAGTACGCCGTTGCCCGAGCCGTCTGGCGCATCGCGCCTCTGCGCTCTAGCGTTTAGTGCCTCGGTTCTCATGGACCTGGCCAGAAAAGGACATTCGCCTACCATCTCAGCGATTCTACGCGAGCAGCCGACAGGAATAATGCCTCGTTCTGCGACGTACGCAGACATCTTCGAGAGCTGCCATGCCCTGATGTGGTCGGGATATCGCTCGGAGTACGTCTACAAGAACGCAATTGCTAGACGGATTCTCCTAGGTCGCCATTCGCTTCAGAACACACGCTTCCTCACCGAATTCCGTGTCGCAGACTGCAAGGCGGACGTGGTCCTCATCAACGGGACTTCGACCTGCTACGAAATTAAAACCGAGCTGGACGATTTCGAACGACTCGCCCGTCAGCTCGAAGCGTACCGGCGGGTCTTCGATCGGATATACGTCGTGACGTTCTCGGGGTCCGTGCAGAGACTCTCACGCCACTTGGAGCCGTATATCGGCATCCTTGAACTGACCGAGAAGTACCGATTCGCGACCAAACGCCCGGCCATTTCCAACAGAGCGAACGTTGACCCGCTGACGATCTTTGATTCGATGCGGCGCTCCGAATACACCAGGGTTCTGCGGGACGCAACGATACCGATTCCGAACGTGCCGAATACACAAATCTACGGTGAGTGCCGACGTCTCTTTTCTAGGTTGTCTCCTGAGGCAGCCCACGACGGCATGGTAAGGGCACTGCGCCAAAGGACGATTCCGTCCGAGGTTCTGCATCTGGCCGAGACCTCTGTGCCCAGTATCACAGCAGCCATTCTTGGAGCACCGCTCTCTGCAAGTGACGCTCGCCGCTTGACGCGGGCCCTGACGCAAGCGCTACAATAGCTCTGCGCGCACGGCTGCGCAGAGGTGGAACGTGTACTACCCGTATTTACGCGGAAAGATGCAGGAACTTCTAGCGGTCCGGGCAGTCGCTCCGCAGATCGCACCCGCAGGGAAGATCGTGCCAGTCATCGAACCAGTCTCGGCGAATCTCAATTCTACGGCGCATGCAGTGTCCGAATTCGTGGGCGCGCAAGGCCGCGTCATTGTTATCGTGAACCCTAAGGTAGGTGGTCACACTGGCAATCCGGACGTGCTTTGCTCGGCGCCTCTGTTACCGCTGTTGGATTCCGAGCAGGTCGTGCCGGGTCTTATCATAACCAGTCAGACAACTCCTCAAGGCGTGGACACATTTCTTCGGCGGCACGAGCGACCAGTCTGCTTCATTCACCTCTCTACTCCGCTTGCCCAACTCGGCACACGGCTAAATTCCCGAGGTACTGCGACCACTCACTTAGTGAAACCGTCGCTTGCCACTTCCTATCTGAATTCATTGACCGGCAAGCTAGTAACACTCAACGACAGCTTTGCTCGCCTGGAACGAAACGCCGACTACCCCTCGCGTGAGTTCTTTTCGGACCAGCACCTAACCTTCCAGGCGACACAGTTTTCTGGTTTTTCCGATTACTCAATCGTCGGCGACTACTTTAGCGGAAAGGGTGGGCCTGCTCACGCAGTCGCGATTCATCTGCATCAAGCGGAGCGGGGGAAAGGGCTCTGGATTCACCATTTCGTTTCGGACCGCGTGGTTGGAGCTGCCGACATTGCCGGTAAATTTGCGGAGGCACTTATGAAACTCGTGCGGTTCGCCCGAGCGAACCGTTCCGTAGCCGCCACAAACGCATGTCAAGAGTATCTCCGCCTGAACGACCGAGCACACTTCCCGGGACTCGGCATGGCAAAGCAATCGGTGTAGCTCTCATCGTGGCGTGAAATTGGCGGGGATTCATTGTTAGACCGCC
>CAZTTW010000682.1:0-3301 GCA_964616265.1 uncultured Myxococcales bacterium
TGATGAAGATGATGGGCGTATGGCGCGACCGCTTCCGCTCGCGAATGATCTTGGCCGTCTCGAAGCCGCCCAACGCCGGCATTTGCACGTCGAGGAGGATCAGGGCGAAGTCCCGCTGCAACAGTAAGCGCAACGCTTCTTCACCCGACTGTGCGCGAACGATTGGACATCCAAGCACACAGAGAGCGGATTCCATCGCCAACAAATTGGCCGCATTGTCATCTACCACGAGAATGTCACTCGCGGGGACGTCGGCTGCTTTCATATCGTTGTTGTCCGAGGGGAGCACAGTCATAGAGTGACCAACGTGACGGTATGACTCAGAGTTGCTGAGTCTAGCGACGCGCTCTCGTTTGTCGAGAGCCGTTGTCCTTTTCCCGTAGCGCAAGCGTAGTCGTAACTGAACAGTAACGGTTACTGACCGGTAACCTAACTGGAGACCGTCAGTAGTGTTTAGTCCACACGACGTCTCCCGAGCCGGATTTTGCGTCGCCATACTCTCCTTCGAAGCTCCAATGCGTACCCATCATGTACTCCAGATGAACTGCGTTGCGGTTCTGCAATAGCGTCGGATCCGCTCCCAACCGGCCCACGTAGCCCACGTAGACATCGGAGGCGATGTACTTTCCCGCTTCGACCTTCGCCGCTCCCATGGTGTCTCCTCCTTCGATGGTCAGGACGTCGAACGGAAGTTTCTTGGCCACCACTTTTTGCAATTCGGCAGCCATCAATCCACCGAGAAACGAACCTGCTTGACCGGCCGGGGACGCGCTGCTCGCAGGTCCTTGCGCAAAGCTAAGCCGTCCTGTCAGCACCAGAGTATAGAGCTGGGACTCCGTAAGGTCAGGCCGGTCGGGGGCGGTCAAGGTCGTGGTCAGGTGCTTGGGGACGCCCTTCACCGTCGCCACGACGGTGACCCGCTCCTGCTCGTTGACGTACTGGGCGGTGACGTCGAGCTGCGGGTCATCCGCCGGACCCTGAAAACGGAGACTAGAGTCGGCCTTCAGGTCGAACCGCTTGCCAAGGATATCGATGCGGCCTCTCTTCACCACCACTTCGCCGTAGATGCGTGCGGGCGTGGACAATTCAACGCGAAAGTCAGGTTCAAGCCCGATCTCGACGGACGCATCCTTGCCGTTGACCCAAAGATTACGGGGTGCGTTCACAACAATCACGGAAGGACTCGGCGGCGACATTGCCGCGCCTGTGGCGCCAACCTCCTGCCGAGCCACCGCGCGAAGCGGCTGTGCGTCGCGCAGAACAACCACATCCTTCGGTCGACTTACCTCTGACAGTTTCTTTCGTTTGGCATCGTTCATGGCGATGCGGGCAGATCGGATCATTGCTGACGCGCTCAACTTGCTGCTCGAGATCTCTGCCTTGGCGGTCGCCTTTGATGATACCGACGCGACCGCTTGGCCGTCCGAATAGACCGGAAACTTGTCGACACTCACTGTCCCGTTGACATCGTAGGCTCCACCGCTTCTATGACTTGCGCTGGCTGCGAGTGTCACGCTGCCATCCCCGCTCGTCAGCTTCAACTCATCGAGCGTTAGATACTCGCGGTCGCCCCGCAGCGAGAGGTGAATATTCTTGTAGCGACCGACATCCGTCACCGTCATAGCGCCGTCCAGAATCTCGACACTTCCCACAGGCATCGGATCCGCCACGGTACCTGACCACGTTAGATGGCACTGCAGCCGACCCGAGACGTCGTGCCAGCGCGACGAGAGCGTGGAGAGTAGCGACAGATCAGCCGAGTGTGCATCGAGCTGTCCCGCGACGGATTGTCTTTCCCACGCGATGGGCCGCATGAAGTGAGGATAGCCAAGCGGCGCTTTCATTCCGAATCGCAAGGAGAGATCTCCCCCGCGTCGGTCGCGTGTCGAGAGGCTCGCATCCAAAGTTCCGCTCGCGTAGCTGACATCGGCTTGAGCATCGCCCCAGCTCGTGTTGCCCAGCCGCAGATCCTTCACGTCGGCGCGAACTGTGGCGTGCGGCTCGCCGAGAGTGCCGCCAACGTCGATGACCGCGCTCGCCGTACCCCGGAGCGTATCACCGTCATTGCCGGGAGCGACCAAGTACAGACTCGTATGCTGAAAGGAAAGAGGCCCCACCTCGGCATGTAGACGCAGCGATATTCCAGCGATGCCAGCCGTCGTGCGCGCGCGAAGAAGCGCTGCCGGTTGCTTCGTCTGAAAATCCGCGACCAGCAACGGCGCTCCCCGACGGTCGATGCGCAGGTGACCTGAGAGATCGTGATTCGACAGCGTGAGAGTCGCAGCTCCATCGGTCGGCGGGACGCCGTCGGCGTGAACGCCTGTCGCACGCAGCTCCGCCTTTACCGCCGGCATCTCGAGCGGTCCATCCATCGTCGCATCTACGTCGACCCGCCCGCCGTAGGCGCCCGGCTTCGCACCCATGCGAGCCAGAAATCCGATATCGATCCCGCGCAGACGCATTTCGAGATGGCTCTGCGTCGTCATCGCTTGGCGGGACCAAGACCCGCCAGAGGGAGCCTGCATCCGCACCAGGACATCGACCGCTTGCACACAGTTCTTGTCCGTCGTGCCGGGTGGCGGACGAATCTTTGCGGTTACGCTGGATGGTCGCCCTGGCCGACTTTCGGCTGAGAGAGTTACGTCGCCGACGGCGCAACCGCTGACTTCGCCGTGGCGCACGGCCAACATTCCGCGCAGCTCGGGAGCGCTCCACGCTCCACGCGCATGCACCTCGGCATCGAGCTGTCCGACGAGGCCCAATCGTGCTGGCAAAAGACCGGGCGGCAGTTCTTCCAATTGGAAGCCGTGCAGGCGGAGGTCCGCGAATACACGACGGCGATTGACCTCCGTATCGAGCTGCAACCATTCATCGCCTTTGGTTGAACGAAGATCGAGGCCAGTGAGACGAATGGTCGGTCCGTTCCAAGCCACCTGCGCGGGCCGTGCGATGGACCAAGCTTTGCGCTGTAACCTCACGTCGAGTCTGTCGAGCACGAGGGATTCATGTCGCCGTCTCCAGCGTCCTTCGGCCAGGACGCGCACGCGTTCGGGTGCGTCCATTGCGAGCGTCGCACTCAGACGTGAGCCGACCGCCCGCAATTGCAAGGAAAGCCCGTGCAGCGATCGACCGCCGGCATGCATCTGCGGAATCGTCACCGCGACGTTCGCCGCCAGCGGCTGTCGGATGTTGGGCACGAAGGCTCGCAATTGCAACGCTGCCATCGTACTTTCCCGAAGCTGGAGATCCTTGAAATCTGCAGACAATCGCAACGACGGCGTCCGCAGCCGGCCGCGCGCGT
>CAZTTW010000683.1:0-3300 GCA_964616265.1 uncultured Myxococcales bacterium
GCGGCAGCGTGTTCAGGATCTGCGCGATCCGCTGCGAGACCTCGAATTGGGCGTTATCGAGGTTGGTTCCGTAGTTGAACCAGACGCTGACCAGCGACACGCCCTGCTTCGACGAGCTCTCCACCCGATCGACGCCGGGCGAGGCGCTGACGGCGCGCTCGATGGGCTGGGTGATGGACTTCTCGATGTCGGCGGGGCCCGCGCCCGTGTAGAAGGTCGCGACGCGAATGACTGGGATGGTGATGTCGGGGAAGAGATCGACCGAGAGCCTATTCAGCGAGACGATGCCCAGCACGATGAGCATGAGCGACATCATCAAGATGAGGACGGGATTCTTGAGCGCGAGCCGTGTGAGCCACATGGTTGGTTACCGGAAAAAGCTGACGGGGACCACGTTGGCTAGTTGCTCTGGCGCGCAGGCGCCGCTTTGTGTTCTCGTTCCGCGCTCGGCGCCATGGCCGCAGGCGCGCCGGTGTAGGGATTCACGTCCCGGGTCACCCGCACCGTCGTGCCATCGGCCAAGCCATCTGCACCCGCGATGACGACCTCCTCCCCGGCCTTCAGGCCCGAGCGCACTTCCAGCACGGTTCCGTCCTCGAGCTCGGCGCCGGTGGTGATGAGCCGGCGTTCGACCTTGGTGTCGTGGAGCACGAACACGTACCGCTTGCCCGACGAGATTTGCACGGCATTCACGGACACGACGGGTGTGTTCGGATGGGTTTCGCGCAGGATGAAACCGCGGCCGTACATGCCAGGCCGCAGCTCGCCTGAATCGTTGGGCAGCTGGACTTCGGCCTCCAGCGTGCGCGTCAGCGGATCGAACGACGGCGCGACCCGCACGACCTTGCCGGTGAAGCTGCGACCGGGAAGCGCATCGAGAGCAACGCGGGCGTCCATTCCCACTGCGATGCCCAGAGCCTCGCTTTCGTTGAGCGCGAGAAACACGCGCAGCTTGTCCATGCGTACGACGGTGACGATAGCGCCGCCGCCGGGCGGGCCGACGAGAGCGCCGGGGTCGAGACGTCGCGCCGAAACGTAGCCGGTGATGGGCGACGTGATGCGCGTTTCGCCCAAGCGAATGGCCAAACCCGAAATTTGCGCTTGCATGGACGCTTCAGCCGACTCGGCCGAAGCCAAAGCAGCGCTCGCCGACTGCAGCTCTTGCTGGCTGACCACGCCCGACGGCGCCAACTTGTTGGCGCGCTCGTAGTTGGTGCGCGCCAAGACGGCCTGCGCCTTGATTTGGCCGATGCTGCTGCGAGCAGCAGCTAGCTGGTCGGGCAAATCGCTCGGCCGAACCAAGGCCACGATTTGTCCCTTCTTGACCCGATCGCCGCGCTCGACGAGGACGGCGTCGACGTAGCCCAAAACTTTCGACCCGACGTCGGCCTGTTCGAGCGGTCGCAAGTCCACTGGGGCTTGAACCTCGACGGGAACGTTGCGGGCCATGACTTTGGTCACGACCACCGACGGTGCCAAACGAGCCTTGCCAGCTGCTGGCCCCGACGCTGTCCGCGAGCAGGCAGCAGTCGAGCCGATGAAAAGGAGCGCCAACGAAAAAAAGCCCGATCCGGCGACCGAGCAAGGTCCACGGTGCGAATACAGCATTCTGCCCCAAGGATTAGTCCTGAAAGCGCCACTGCGCAACAGCAGGTTCCGCAAGACGGGTGCAAAAAGTGCAGGCGGAGGATCGTTTGCGACGATGCGCTATGCTGACGAGGTGAAGTGGCGAATCGCCCTGTGCGCAGCATTGTTCGGAGCGGCATGTCGGAACCCGGCAACCGTCGCCGTAGGCGTGCCGACTGTGCTGGAGACCAAGAGCAACGTGGTGCGCTCCGACTACGTTGGTTCGGCCGCTTGCCAGCCCTGCCATGCCGGCGTCTTCGCGAAGTGGACGGCATCGCCCATGCGCAAGATGACTCGGGACCCAGCCGAGGCAGAGATCCGTGCCCCATTCGAGGGCGAGACGTTCGCGTTCAAAGGCGACAGCGTTGAGCTCTTTCGCGACGATGACGGTCGCTTCATGCGGCTCCATTCGACGAAGCCGGGTCGCCTTTTTCGCGTGACTCGCGTCATCGGGAATCACTATCGCGAGGATTTCGCCGGCGTCGAGGTTGCCAGCACCAGCGAGCGGGTGGCGCGCGGCAGCGGCAACGAACAGATCTTGCCTGTCACCTACTATTTCGAGTCCCATGGCTACCGCCTCAAAGGCTACTCGGTGATGACGCACGAACGGCCGGGGCTCTTCGCCGGCGGTGTTTGGAACCAGACCTGTATCTTCTGCCACAACACGGTTCCGGCCCTCGACAGTTTGCTCGGCGCCTTGGCCGGGCCGTCGCCGCCCGGCTACCAAGGAGTCAACGTCGACCGCTTGCTTCCGCCCGATCGGCGCTTCGTCTATCGCGTGACAGGCGAGGAAGGATTCCGGGCCGCCGTGGCGAAGGAAGTCGGCGCTCTTGGCGCGAGCATCGCCGACGCCAGCTCGCCGACGAGCGTCGCACGCTCGGC
The DNA here is from genome assembly GCA_964616265.1 of uncultured Myxococcales bacterium. Taxonomy (GTDB): domain Bacteria; phylum Myxococcota_A; class Polyangia; order Fen-1088; family Fen-1088; genus Fen-1118. The sequence continues at coordinate 2,509 of CAZTTW010000683.1, forward strand.
AATCCATGCCATGGCCGACCGCTTTCGCGGCCAAAACTTGGTCGAGGAGGGCATCGGCTGCGAAGCCTGCCACGGCGGCAGCCGCGAGCACGCAGCCAACCCCAACGTGCGCACGTCGTACTTGCCGCGCGCGGATTTTCTGGCGGCGGCACCCGCCAGCGGCAGAACACCAACGCGGGCCTTGCTCATCAATCGCACCTGCGCGCGCTGTCACCAGGTCCTGTTCTCGCGCTATCCGTTCACCTGGGAAGGCGGACTTCGGCGCAGCAGCGCGCCCGGCGGCAGCGTTACGACTTCGGGCGAGGCGCGCGACTTCTTGCTCGGTGGTCCGGCCCAAAACCTGCCGTGCACTGCTTGCCACGATCCGCATGCCCCCGATCAGCCGGAACACCTGGCCGCGCTCGCGACGCCGGCAGGAAACAGCGTCTGCCTGCCTTGCCACACTTCGCTGGCCACGTCCGAGGCACTGGCCGAGCACTCGCACCACAAGCCCGACGGCCCGGCGGGCGCGTGCATCGCATGCCACATGCCCCGCAAGAACATGGCGCTCACCTACGCGCTGACTCGCTACCACCGCATCGGTTCGCCGACCGATCGCGAACGCGTGGAAGGCGACCGTCCCATCGAGTGCGCCTTGTGCCACGTGGACAAGTCGGTGGCCTCGTTGGTCGACGACAGCGAACGCTGGTGGAGCAAGCACTACGATCGCGCTCGCCTGCGCGCGCTCTACGGCGATTTGGAATCGAATGCGCTCGTGGCCACTCTCGAGCGGGGCCGCCCGCACGAGGAAGT
>CAZTTW010000684.1:0-3284 GCA_964616265.1 uncultured Myxococcales bacterium
CGGTGTACAGACCGTTCTCCGAAAGGCTGAACGCGCCGGCGCCAGTCGAGGCCCACGTGTCGATCATCGACATGGTGATGACGTCGTACTTGTGCCGATCCCGGGCCATGAAACTTCGCGCCTCGTCGCCAATCAACTCCACGCCAGGGATGTCGGCCAGCCGCGAGTATCTGCCTTCCTTTCCGCGATGAACGTCAAGAATCAACTCGTTGAGCTCCACGCCCACCACTGGCTGATGCCCGGCTCGGGCCGACGACACCACGTCCGGCCCCCCGCCTACGCCGATTACCGCTGCGGGACCAGTGGGTCGAAGCACATGGGCGAACGAGGCGACATCATAGTCAAAGTAGCCAAAATTACGCAGCTGATTGGAATTCTCAGCCACGTAGGTGGCAGCACCGCCATCAATGCGAATCATCTTGTAAGGACGAGGGGCGGCTAGTTCTCGGGGAATGCGATGGCTGATGGCCCAAAGCGGTGGATCCCGCAAACCGGAAGGAGCGACGGTCACGCGCGAGTAGGTATTCCATCGCACGCTTTCGAAATCTTCGAGCTTTTCTCCGTAGCCCTTGGCGTAGAGCGGGCGAAGCGCAGGATATGTCATGTGCGAATTAGCGGCGCCCAAGGCAAAGAGAAGGATAGCCGCCACGAGCCCAGGGAGCCCCCACGTGCCTCGCGCGATGCCAAATGCCATGGCGGCAACCGCGGCGACCCCGCCGGTCAACACCACCGCACTCGGCGCATCGAAGTGCGAGAGAAGAAGAATCACGAGGGCGCATCCAGTTCCCGCCCCCAAGAGGTCAACTCCGTAGGTCGTCGTGGAAGGAAGAGATGACCGAGTCAGCGCCAGCGCAAGCGTGATTCCCACCAGCGCAAACGGCAAGGCCAGGAGTCCCCCGAACGACACGAGAGACAAGAAATCCATCAGCGACCTAATCAAGGGCACCGGATGGGCCATGACCATGCCAATCACGAGCGGACCAAGACAGGCAAAAGCCAATGCCGAATGCTCCATCGCGCGGGGGATGTCTTCGTCGCGAAAACGCTCGGGACGAATGAAAATGTAGACCGCTCCGCCCGTCATGCCCAGCATGGCCAACGAAATCACGAAGAAGGCCAGGTGATACCACGCCATGACGCTCGTGATGCGCGTCAGAAGGATCTCGAGCATGAGCGAGGACATCGCCGCCAAGAACACGCCAACATACGCAAACCGTCTCGCGCGACTACCCAGAGCTAGCGAATCGGCCATTGTCGCCTCCAAAAGGGGAACGTCTCGAAGGAGGCGCTTCTAACAACGGGCACGCTCAATGTCGAGGGGACTCATCTCAACATCTATGTCCTATCTTCCTGCAAGCCCCAGCTCTTTCGCCAAGAAGGCTCCGAGTGCGGCAACCACCTCGCCCGGAATCTCGTGGCCGCCTTCGAACGCGACGAACGTCACGGAAAGGCCTGCGGCCACCATTTGTTGATGCAGCTTTTCGGCAAGATCGAATGGCAGCACGTCGTCGGCACGACCGTGCGCCATGAAGACAGGCATCGCCTTTCGGGCAGCCATGCCCGCCGACCAGCCTGCTCGGTCGTTCGGCGTGCCTGAAAGAATGACCAGCGCGGCGAGAGGCTCGTTCGAGGCAAAGGCGACCTCGCAGGCAACCATCGCGCCCTGAGAAAATCCGCCGAGAATGAACGGACGCTTGGCCGCATTCCCCTCGGCGTCGAGGGTGTTGCGCACGAGACGCGCTGCGCGCATGAGCCCGGCAGGATCTTCCTCGCGAAGATCGACTCCCAAACCGACGGAGCGCCGGTGCGCGGCCAAGTCCAAGTTCCACCACGCGCGGCCATCGATCTGTCCATCGGGCCGAGCGACGTGGTACGGAGCCATCGGAAACAGGAAGCGTCCCTGGGGAGGAAACGGAATCGTCAGGCCGTAAGGAATCCAATGCTCCGCGGACGATGCGTAGCCGTGCAACAAGACGAGCGTCGGCGGACCCTTGCTGCCTTTGCGCAGCACCTCGAGGCGCGGCAGCCACGGTCGCCAGCGCGCGATCCCGGCCACCAGCACCACGACCAGCGCAAGCTGGAGCCAGTGTCGTCGCTTCAAGCCGACTCCGGATACCTAGGCTCGCTGCGAAGGCCAAGGGCATAGGCGACCGCCAAGACGACGATGCATGCTGCGCCTACCGCCAAGTAGCCGTTGACCAAGCCGGGAATGGAAAACTGCTGCTCAAACACCAGCACCGTTGGATCCGATAAGCCCTGTCCTTCGTTCTCGCCGAACGGAATCACGTCGCGATCGGAACGTGCGGCCCACCACGTGGCTAGGGCATCCGCAAACGCGGCAGCGCCGATGACCAGGAAACCCCAGCGCAGCCAGCCGATGCGGATCTGACTGTCCTTGGGCGCATAGAACGACAACATCAGGAGTGTTCCAAAAATCATGCAACCGCCGTCGCCGCTCCAGATGATGAACGACTGCGCCCGTCGGTCTGAAAGGGCGAACGTACAAACAAGCTCTGCCGCGAGCAGCACGGCGGGGACGACAAGCCAGATCGATCGCCGGGCGCGCGCGCCGGCATAGCCGAGACCGGCAGCAAATGCCACGAAGACTATCCACGAGCGACTCGTGCCGACCGGCGTGAGCCACGGCCCGGGGAAAGCCCAGCGACCGCACAACCACGCCGCCACGGCGTGACCCAGCTCGTGAATCCACATGCTGAAGACAGTACGCAGAAGCATGCGCGCGAACGAGGCGTGCACCAGCGCCCACGCGATGACTAGCGCCAGCGGAAGCGCGAGCTGGCGAAAGCGCCGCTCGATGGCCTGTTCGAGGGCTGGCACATCCCACGCGGCCGGCGCCGGCGGAAGGAGCGGACCGTCCGCCGCGCGAATCGCACCGTCTTTGCGCAGAAGATCTCCGCCACAGTTGCATCCGCGCGCACTTCGCAGCGGCTTTCCGCAGTGGGAGCAGTTCGCCGTCGTCACGATGGAAGTCTACAATGTCGGGCTCGAGCCGTCCCTCGACGGAAGCGAAATGCGAGTGGTAGGAATCAGGAACCTGGGCGGCTCTGATCGATGGTACCGCTCGACACGCACTTGAACACGAACCGGCTGCGGCCGATCTCGATCGTATCGCCGTCGCCCAAGGGATGGCGGCCGCTGACCGGCTTCGTCTCCACCTTGACCGCACCCTGCATCGGCTCGACGAAAAACGATCCGCGCCGCACGCTGATGGCGGCGTGCTGGTCGGCGACCTGCGTGTCGGCATCCACGCGAATACCACATTC
>CAZTTW010000685.1:0-3279 GCA_964616265.1 uncultured Myxococcales bacterium
GGCGCCCTCGTCCCGAATTTCGCCGCCTGAGCCGGTGGCGGCACCGGGGTAGGGTGAAATCGCCGTCGGGTGGTTGTGCGTCTCGACCTTCATCAGGATGCCGACTGGCTCGCGGTGGAAGGCGTAGACGCCGGTTTGCGAATCCGGGAAGAACAAACCGTCTTCCGGGCCTTCCATGACGGCGGCGTTGTCGCTGTACGCGGACAGCACGCCGCCGGGGCTCGCTTCCATGCTGCGCTTGATCATCGCGAAGAGCGACTTGTCCTGCTTCTTGCAGTCGATGATGAAGTCGGCGCCGAAGATCTTGTGCCGGCAGTGCTCGCTGTTGGCTTGCGCGAACATCATCAGCTCGACGTCCGTCGGGTTGCGTTCGAGCGCCTGGAAATTCTCGACGAGATAGTCGATCTCGTCGCCGGCCAGCGCCAAGCCCATGCTGGCGTTCGCCGCTTCGATGGCGCCCCGACCTTTGCCGAGCACGTCGATCATGGCGAGCGGCTGCGGAGCGGCGTGCTCGAACAGGCGAGCTGCGTCCTCTTCGCGCTCGAGCACCGACTCGGTCATGCGATCGTGAATGGCAGCACGCAGAGCTGCATCGCTCGTGACTTCGCCGGCGAGCGTGTACCAGATGCCGCGCTCGATGCGCTTGATCTTGCCGAGGCCGCAGTTGTGGGCAACGTCGGTCGCTTTGGACGACCACGGCGAGATGGTGCCGAGGCGCGGAATGACGAGCAGCCGGCGTCCCCGCAGCGGGTGCGTTTCGGTGCGCGGGCCGTACTGCAGCAGCCGATCGAGCACGCGGCGCTCGTCGTCGGACAGCGGCCCGACGATTTCTGCGAAGTGCACGAACTCGGCGGTGGCGTCGCGAATCGACGGGTTCTTGGTCTGGATCTTTTGTAGTCTTTTGGCGAGCCGGGCAGAGGTGAACGCGGGCGCGCCGCGAAGTACGAGCATCGTCATCGTGTTGCGCTGAAGAGTTGCGCTTCCAGCATGCGAATGCAACCTGGAAGCGAGGGAGGGGACACCTGTAGACATGCCCACCGGTTGGGTGCTACGTGTTGAGTCGCCGTGGAGAGAAAACTCATGTCGACAAGAGCCCAATTGGGGTGGGGCCTGCCACTCCTAACCACCCTCTTCGTCCTTCCCGCGTGCATTGCGCCGGGCCAGGTTCCGGCGATCGGCGGTGCGGGTGAAGAGCTCGCCTCGTGCGGCGCCGATGGCCTCATCGATGACGGCGAAGACGGAAACAATCAGACCAAGGTCGCGGGTGGCCGCGGCGGTTATTGGTACACGTTCGCCGACCAATCTGGCACGACCGTCACCCCTGAGGCGGGCGCCAACGGAGGAACGTTCGCCATGTCTCCGGGCGGAGTGAACGGCTCGAAGTACGCCGCCAACGTGCGCGGGCACATCGGACATGGCCACATGGTGTTCGGCGCCATGGGTTTCAACTTCGTCGACCCGAAGAACATGTACGATGCCTCTCAGTACAAGGGCATCGCCTTCTGGGCCAAGAAAGGCCCGGGCAGCTATGCGAAGGTCCGGCTCAAAGTGCCGGACGTCAGCACCGATGAGGACGGCGGGGTCTGCAAAGAATGTTTCAACGACTTCGGCGCAGATCTCACGCTGAGCGAGTCCTGGCAGCACTTCGTCTTTCCGTGGCGCAAGCTGCACCAGTTGCCCGACTGGGGAGCGCCGCGCCCGCACGCCATCAAGCCGCAAAAGATCTTCGGCATGCAGTGGCAGGTCGATCAGCCCGGCGCCGACATCGATATCTGGGTCGACGATGTGGAGTTCATCGGATGCGAGTAGCTGCTGCTTCTGCGCTCGCCCTGGTTCTTGTCGGTAGCGCGTGCATTCCTACGGTCGAGGATCAAAAGTCGGCGCCCAAGCCGGCGCGCAAGCGGTCGCCGGCTTCGTCGACCACCGCCTCTGGCGCGCCCCGGGCCAAGCAGCTCCAGCCGGTCGAGGTCGCGGATTTTCCCAAGCCGGCTCCCCTCGGCGCCATGGCGTACACGAGCAAGAGCGGCAACGACTACAGCGACCGGTTCATCGCCATGTGGAACGACATGCACGCGCCCAAGAACGGGTACTTCAGTCCCGAGGGCGTGCCGTACCACGCGGTCGAGACGTTGCTCGTCGAAGCGCCTGACTACGGTCACGAGACCACGTCGGAGGCGTACAGCTACTGGATGTGGCTGGAAGCGGCCTACGGCAAGATCACGAAAGACTGGAAGCCGCTCACCAAGGCGTGGGAGAGCACCGAGGCCTACGTCATTCCGACGCCGGCGGATCAGCCGACGGCGGGCTCGTACACGGACACGCATCCGGCTGTGTTCGCTGGCGAGCAAGACCTGCCGAGCGGCTATCCGGTAGCGCTCGATGCCAGCGCGCAGACCGGCCGCGATCCGCTGTTCCGCGAGCTCTTCGACACCTACCGCACGCCGTACGTCTACGGCATGCACTGGATCATCGACGTCGACAATTGGTACGGCTTTGGCCGCCGCGGGGATCACGTGTCGAAGCCTGCGTACATCAATACCTTCCAGCGTGGCGAGGAAGAGTCGGTCTGGGAAGCCATTCCGCAGCCGTGCTGGGAAGACTTCCAATTCGGCGGTCCCAACGGCTACCTCGACTTGTTCGTAAAGCAGGACGGCGGCTATGCGCGCCAGTGGAAGTACACTACCGCGCCCGACGCCGACGCTCGCGCGGTTCAGGCGATGTATTGGGCCAAGGTGTGGGCCGACGAGCAAGGCTCGGGTGGTGCTGTCGAGCCGCTGGTGAAGAAGACCGCCAAGCTGGGCGACTTCCTTCGCTACGCGCTCTTCGACAAATACTTCAAGACGCCCGGCTGCCAGACGCCGCAATGCCAGGCAGGCGAGGGCTACGACGCCGCTCACTATCTCTTGGCCTGGTATTACGCTTGGGGCGGCTCGACGGCGAAGGCCGCCGGCTGGTCCTGGCGCATCGGCTCCAGCACCTCGCACTTCGGCTACCAAAACCCGTTCGCCGCGTACGTTCTCGCGCAGGAGAAGGCGTTCAAACCTTTGTCCAAGAATGCTTCTGCCGACTGGGCCAAGAGCCTCGATCGGCAAGTCGAGCTGTACCGCTGGTTGCAGTCGTCCGAAGGCGGCATCGCGGGTGGCGCCACCAACAGCTGGCGCGGGCGCTATGAGAAATTTCCGACTGGCTTGACGACCTTCCACAAGCTGGCCTACGTCGAGCAACCGGTCTACATCGATCCGCCGAGCAACAACTGGTTCGGCTTTCAAGCCTGGAGCA
>CAZTTW010000686.1:0-3277 GCA_964616265.1 uncultured Myxococcales bacterium
CACCTCGCTCGACCGAGTGGTCATCAATCTGTCGATGAGTGATGGTCGAGCGCAGCCCGATGCGCTGCTAGCGGCTGGCGATGCAGTGATCGCCGAACTCGAAAAATCGAAGCTCTTTTCGATGGTGGGTACCGCCGCAGCGGCACAAGGCATGACCGCGCTTTACGCGGACTTGCCCGGGCAGTTACCCCTTCTGTTTTCGCGCGATGAGCTGGAGAAGCAGGTGGCTCCGCGCTTGGAAGGAGCGGCGGTGTCGGCTCGCTTGGCGACCCTGGCCGCCGAGGCGGCCGATCTGTCGGGCATCGGCTCGGCGGCTCGCGTGGCAGAGGATCCTCTGGGCATCGGCGAGCTTGCACTGGCTCGGCTGGCCGACTTGGTGCCGACCAAAGAAGGCCGCATCGAGCGCGGTCATATCATCGACAACGCCGGCAAGAACGTGCTCATCGCCGCGGTGCCCAAGGACGTCACGCGCGATACACGCATCTCTCATGCCATCGACGACGTCGTTCAGGCCATCGCCCGGCGTTTCGAAGCCGCCAAGGCCGGCGAAGTGGGCGAGGGCGTGGTGGCCATCGGCGTGGGCGGCTACCGGGCCACCATCGACAACGAGACGTTGGTCTCGCGAGATGCAAACCTGGCCATGCTGGTCTCGACCATCGGCATCGCGCTGCTGCTGCTTGCCTGCTTTCCGCGGCCGTGGCTGGGCGTGTTTGCGCTCTTGCCGGCGCTGGCCGGCGGTTGTTTGGCGCTTTTCGCGTACAGCCTGCTCGAGCCCGACATCTCCGCGTTGGCCTTGGGTTTTGGCGGCGCGCTCGTATCCATCACCGTGGATCAGGGAGCGGTCTATCTGCTTTTCGTCGATCGTCAGACAAAGACCGCGGGCCATCGCGCCGCGCACGAGGTCTTTTCCATCGGATCCCTGTCGACCATCATCAATATCGGATCGTTCTTGAGTCTCCGGTTGACGGGCTTTCGCGTGCTTGGCCAGATTGGCGTCTTCGCGGCGCTCGGCATCGGATTTTCGTACCTGTTCGTGCACCTGGTGTTTCCGCACATTTTCCCGACAGTGCCGCCGGCGTCGCGCTCCGCGTGGCTGCCGGTGGATCGCTTCCTGAGTCGTATTACCGTCGGGCGCGGTTTTCGCGCGCTGACCGTGGCGGTGGTGATGTTCGCGGTCGGCTTGGTGTTTGCGCGACCGAAGTTCGTGGTCGACTTGGCTGCCGTGAATACCGTGCGGGCCGAAACCGCTCGCGACGAGGCACGCGTGCGTTCGGTATGGGGAGACATCTTCCACCGCGTGTACTTGCTCATCGATGCGAAGGACGAGGCCGACTTCCGCGCCAAATCCGACGCCTGGCTGGCACTTCTGCAGCAGGAAAAGGCCGCGCAGGTGGTCGATCACGCATTTTCGCCCTCGATGCTGACGCCCGGTCCGATCGCCACTGCCGAACACCTGGCCGCCTGGAAGCAATTCTGGGCGCCGGAGCGTGTGGCGGCACTTTCGTCGGCCATGCAGACAGCTGGCGACGCCGTCGGTTTCTCGTCCGATGCGTTTGCACCGTTTCTGGCACGCCTGCAGGCATCGGACGTTCCACCGACACCGGCCTATCTGTCGCCGGGGTTGCAGGCGCTCTATGGCGTGGGGCCGGGGCGCGACGGCCATGGCCTGGTCTGGCTGGGCAGCGTCGCGCCCGGACCCAAGTACGAGCCGATCGCGTTTGCGGAGAAAGCGCAGCAGGCTGGCTTTCATGTGTTTGACGGCGAGAACTTCGCGCACAGCTTGGCCGATTTTCTGTCGCGCTCGTTTCGTTCGATGTTCGTGGTGGTGGTGTGCTTCGTGGCGGGCTCGGTGCTCCTGTTTTTCCTCGACTTGCGCGTCGCTGCCTTGGCCCTGGCGCCGATGACGTTTTCCTTCGTGCTGACGCTGGCCACGCTGCACCTCATCGGCCGGCCCATCGACTTGGTCGGGCTCATCCTGTCGGTCCTGATTTTCGGCATGGGCGTCGACTATTCCTTCTCGTTCCTGCGCGTCTACCAGCGTTGTCTCGACGAGAACCACCCCTCGCACGGCCCCGTACGCACCAGCATCTTCCTTTCGTCCAGCGCCACGCTGGTCGGCATGGTCACCATGATCGGTGCCGCACACGCGGTCACCCGCAGCGCGGGTATCATGTCCACGCTGGCAATTGGCTACTGCGCGCTTGGCGCCTATGTCATTCTGCCGCCGCTGCTTCGTCGGCTGTACACGAAGAGGCCTCTGCCGCCAGCCGATCCGAGCGATCCCGTGCGCTGGGTGATGCGACGATTTCGCGGGCTCAGCGCCTACCCGCGAATGTTCGCGCGGTTCAAAATGCGGCTGGATCCGATGTTCCCGCGGCTGGCGGCATTCCTTCCGGACGAGGGCACGATTCTCGACATCGGCTGCGGGCACGGCGTCGCCTCGGCGTGGATGTTGGCCCGCTCCGATCGCTTGCGCATTGTCGGGATCGAGCCTGATGAGGATCGGGCTACGACCGCTCGCTTCGTGCTCGGCGATCGAGGGACGGTCCACGAAGGCGCCGCGCCCGACGACCTGCCCGAGGTGCGTGCAACCGCCGTGGTCTGCTTGGACGTCATCCATCACTTCGATGATGCTGGTTTGGCGAAGACTCTGGAGCACGTGCGCAGAAGCCTGATCCCCGGCGGTTCGCTGATCCTCCGCGCGACGGTGCCAGCGCCGGGGCGAACACCGTTCTATCGCTGGTTTGAAACGCGGCGCCTTGCCTTTGCTCGGCTTGTGCCGCATTACCGTGGACGAGAGGAAACGGTCAAGGCGATGCTTGCTGCTGGACTGCGCGTGGATTTGGTCGAGCCGACGGCCCCTGGACGCGAGGAAACCTGGTTCATCGCCAAGGTCGCCGCGGGAGCGACCGTGGAGACGTAAGCGTGCTTCTGTATCGGGTGATGGCGCGACTGTCTCGCGTCCTCGGTCTGTGGACTCTTCGTGTGCTGGGCGCCGTCGTCTCGGCAGGCTACTTCGTGCTGTTGCCCAAGCGTCGTGCCAACAGTATCGAATTCTACCAGACACTGTTTCCGGACGAGCCGAAGCGCCGCGCACTGATTCGGACCTGGCATCAGTACCAGGACTTTGCGCGCGTCTACAGTGAGCGACTAGAGATTGAACGGCGAACCGACATTGTCTTCGAGCGCGTGGGCGAGGAATATTTGGGCGAGGCTCGCAAAGGCGGCCGCGGCGTCATTGTGGTCATGTCGCACTTCGGACGCTGGGAAATCGGCG
>CAZTTW010000687.1:0-3259 GCA_964616265.1 uncultured Myxococcales bacterium
GCAAAGGGCGAACGCGCCGGCGCAGGCGAGGGCGGGCAGGGGCGCCAGAGCAAGGCCCGCGCCCAACGACGTCGCGACGCCCTTGCCGCCGCGTCCGCGCAGAAAGACCGAGAAGATTTGCCCGAGCACGGCGCAGAGCCCGACCAGGGCTGGCAGCCACGGGCTCGCCTTCAAGTGTCCAGCCAACATCACCGGCACACCACCCTTGGCCGCGTCCGCGACCAGAACCAGGGTCGCCCATTTCTTGCCGAGCGCTCGGCTGACGTTGGTCGCTCCGATGTTCCCGCTGCCCACCTTGCGCAAGTCCACGCCTTTGGCTCGCGCGACGATGACACCCGTCGGAATGGATCCGACGAGAAAGGCCAGAACGAGCGCGAGCAAGAGGAGCATGAGGGCACGCATCCTAGCGTAACCGAGCTCGCTTGAGACCTAGCATCCTGCGGCGGCGAATCGCCGGTGGTGACGAGCCGCAGGTCCTGGTAATAGATGCACGTGGCACCAGGACCATTCCCGACTCCCGACGAAGAGCTTTCCGCGGCTGCTTTCGTGTGCGACTTCGCGCGCGTGCGCGAGCTGCTCGCCCAAGGCGCCAACCCCAACGTGCGCGACGAAGACATGCGCACGCCCCTGCATCAGGCGGTGCTGGGCAACAGCGTTGGCCTTTTGGGCTTGCTCCTCGAGGCGCGCGCCTATGTGAACGCAAAGGACAGCCAGGGCTTCACGCCGCTGCATTTCGCGGCCCAGGAATTTCTTCCGGAAATCGCGCGCATCCTGGTGGGAACGGGCGCCGACGTGAACGCCCAGGACGAGGACGGCAATTCCGTGCTTTGGCGGGCCATCTTCTCGTCGGCCGGCCGCAACGAAGTCGCGCGCTTTCTTCTCGAAAACGGCGCCCGCGACGATCTCGCCAACCACGAAGGCGTCACGCCACGCGCTCTCGCCGAGCGCCTCGGCAGCACGCTCTTCACAAGCAACTAGCGGGCATGGCCAAGCGCAGGGCACAGCGAGGCGCTGCAAGACGGGTGACGACGCCTGCCGAGGTGAATGCGGAGGTCGCAGCTCCGCTTTTCGCACCGCGCGCCTGGCTTGCGCGCGACCGTGCCGCCCTGGGCAGTTACGACATCATGCCCGCGCTGCAGTCGCCGGAAGGCTCGTGGGAATATGCCCTCGGAAAGCTCGCGCTTACGAGTCAGTCGGGCCGCGCGCATCTTGCGCTCGTGTACAGCCACGACATGGGCAACGCTATCGAGCCGGCCCGGGTCGCGGTGCAAATGCTCGAGGATATCGTCGCCAAGTGCGGCGGCGACAAAGTCCTGGGAATCGTCGGCCGCCCGGGCGTGCCGTCGTTCACCGCCAGCGCGAACATCTGGAAAGATCTCGGCATCGGCTACGAGATCCTCTCGCACGCAGACGAGCGCTACGTCCCGCGCATCGCGCTTGCGTACGAAAAGTTCGTGACCAACGCTTCCGCCAACGACGCCGATCTGCCCGTCGCTCGGCAATACCTCGAACAGCATCGGCCGCAGGCTCGCCCGTAGTCGGGAGCCGCTCGTCGATTCGACATCCCGTCACGCCGTGACGAAACTGCACGGGATTTCCTAGTCCTGCTAAGATTTGCCGACTCATGCGCTGTCTCGCTTGTGCCATCCTGGTCGTGACCGTTCTGGCCGCTTCTTCGGCGAAGGCACAACAGGAAGTCATCACCGACGTGCGCGTCATGAATTCGGCGCGTACGGAAGAAGAAACCGTGCGCTCCATCGCCGGCATTTCCATCGGCGACACACTCCAGACCGACACGCTCGACGTGGCTCGCGAACGTTTGCACACCTCTGGCCTCTTTTCGGACGTCAACGTGTATTGGGAGCCGCACGGTGCCGGCGTACGAGTCATCATCGTGGTCAGCGAAAAATTTCCGTGGGCGCCGGTGCCAACCTTTTCCTATTCCCCTGGCAACGTATCCGGCGGCGGTGTCATCGCACACGGCAATCTTTTCGGACGTGGCAAGCGCGGTCTCATCGGGGGGCGCGTCTCCAACGTCGACTCGGGCGCGATTGTCGCCTACGACGATCCGGCCGTGTTCGGATCATGGGGGTTCTTCACCATCAAGGGCCGCTACCAATCGCAGGTTATTCCCGAGTACGCCAACGTCGACGTGCCGGACATGCCGCTCGAGCCTATCCGCAACACCAGGCTTCGATCCTACGGTTTCGACGCCAACGTGGGCGTGGCCTGGTTCCGGAAAGTCCGCACTTCGTTCGGCTGGACCATCGACCGCAACCAAGTCTTGTGGTCGAGCCTTGCCGATCCGAGCATTGCCGCGGTGGTGGCCGCCATGGGCAATCCACCGCCAGCCGCCGCCACCAGCGCCCGGCGTGGCAATGCCACCATGAACCTGACCTTCGACTATCGCGCCCGGGAGCACGCCATCATGTACGGCAACGCCTTGGGCTTCGGCTTCGACTACGCAGCGCCTCGCTGGGGAAGTCAGTCGAGCCTGTGGTACTGGAAGGCCAACGTGTCGTACGAGCACGGGATTCGCTTCTTTCACCAGCACAACCTCATCGTGCGCCTCGGCGGCGTCACGGGCGAAAGCCTCCCGCTGTGGTCGGAGAATTCCGCCGGTGGCACCAACCTGCGCGGGTACCTCTACCGGCAGTTCCAGGGCGACACGCACCTGCGCTCGCAGATCGAATACCACTTCCCGCTTTTCAGCGTGTCGAGCCTCGACGTTCGCGGGCTGGTGTTCAACGACGCCGCGGCGATTTGGTTTCGGCAATTGCCGCCGATTGAAAACGGCGCCTACCTTCAGCGCGAAGACGGCCGCCAGTTTCTGCCGCCCTCGCTTCTACAACAAGGCTTCAAAGCCAATCGCGACATCCACACATCGGCGGGTGCCGGCTTGCGCTTTTACCTTCGGAGCGTGGCCATTCCCCTCGTCGGCTTCGACGTGGGGAATGGCCTTGGCACCAAAGACGTACGCGTGGTCCTGGTTCTCGGCGCGTAGGAGGCGGCGGCTACCACCTGCCCGATTTGCGAGCTTCCGCCTTGGGCATGTTGGTCAGCTTGGCGAGATTCTCCATGATCTCCGACGCCGGCATGGTGTAGTCGGTGAGCTTGCCGCTCAAGTAGGCGTCGTAGCCGGCGAGATCCATGAGGCCGTGGCCGCTGTAGTTGAAGAGAATAACCTTTTTCTCGCCGCTCTCACGGCACGCGACGGCCTCGTCGATGGTGGCAGCGATGGCGTGACTGGTTTCAGGCG
>CAZTTW010000688.1:0-3254 GCA_964616265.1 uncultured Myxococcales bacterium
GACGGTGGTGGTGAGCATGAAGCCACGCGTGGCGGCGACGGCTTGCTTGGCCTTCTTTGCTTCGACGCTGGCGAGAGCCTGTCCATCTTTGGCGCGTACGATTTCCAGGCTGCAGCGAACACGGGCAGGACAGGTCGCCTCGACGGAAAGCTCGCGCAAGCCGCTTTCGGCGTACCGGAAGTAGTCGACGTCGCCGATCGGCAGATAGCCCGTGAACGTCCCGTCGTGAATCACGGTTGCGCTCGCGGCATTGTCGTTGGGCTCGACTTCCGAGTCTTGGCGCAAGCTTCCCATCGACAGATGGAGCACGTAGCGCTGGTCGCGATTCTGACCAGATTCGCCGCGCACGACTACGTAGAGGAAGCGGCTCGACGGGGAAGCATCGCCTTGGCTAGGCGGGATCGTAACGTTGCGCAACGCTAGACTCTCGCCTTTGCGGCCACGACCGACGGCGATGCGACTGCCGCTCCCGTCCAGCACTTGCAGTCCCAGCGCAACACCTTGGACGGCTTCGACTTCTACATCCAGGGCAGAAACCACGTCCGCAGCTGGTACGCGGTAGAAGTCCTGGTCGTGCGCCCAGCCGATGAACCCCGAGAAATCGGCGGCTCCGGTCATGGTCAATGGCTGTGCGGAGGCCAGCGAGTCGTTGGGCTCGCGCTCCTCGGCCAACTCGAAATCGGAAAGCTGTACCGTGAGCTTGTAGCTGTTACCTGGAGCCTCGGCCTCGGTCTTCGAACTCTTCGGTGCTGGCTTGATGCGGACGAAGTAGACTCGTCCCGGCAAAACCGCCATGTTGGGCATTCCGGCGTTCTCCCCGGGAGCGACTGCGACGGTTTCGATAGTTTTGGTTGCCTCATCGAGGAGTTGCAGGGCTAGCGCACCGCCGGCTCCAGCAGCAACCTCGATACTTAGGCGGCGACCGCCGAGTCGCGCGTCCTCCGCACCCGCGGAATCGACGGCTTCGACCGGCGCGTCCTTGCGCCCAGGAACGACAAGCTTGAAGACATCCACGTCCTTGCCAGCGCCCTGCCCCGAGGCCGTCAGCTCGCCGGCGACGCTCAGGACGGGCCAATCCGAATTGAGAGCCAAGAGCTGCGCCTGTTCTGGCTTGTCGTTGGGCTCCTGCTCGGCGACGGTGGGTGCGGACGCAGCATCGCGGTGGGGAGAAATCACGACGACGGCCGCGGCATCGCCCCGAGCCGGGAACCTACTTCGTCGGCAGCCGCCGCTCGCTATCACCGCAACGACGAGCAGCGCCTGGGCGGCCGTCGTCCTTGCCGCGTGGCGGAGACACATCGACGCATGAGCCGATCTCATCTTAAGGTGCCGCGATGGGTTTGATGGCCGCCAGGAATTCGGCCTCGGCCACGATGGCTCCGTCGACCTTGGCCTCGCCGCGCATTTTCCAAATCGAGGCGCCCCTACGGAGAGGCACGACCTCGAGCATCACGACGTCGCCTGGAATCACCGGCTTGCGAAACTTCGCCTTATCGATGGACAAGAAGTAGATCGCCTCACGGCTGGGATCGAATTTCACCTGCGGCGCCGCCAGCAGGGCGCCCGCCTGAGCGAGCGCCTCGATGATGAGCACGCCCGGCATCACGGGATGGCCAGGGAAGTGCCCCTGAAAGAACGGCTCGCCTTGCGTGACCAGCTTGCGCGCAACGATCTTGTCATCGGTCAAGCTGTCCACCCGATCGACGAGCAAGAACGGGTAGCGATGGGGAAGTACCGCTTGGATGGCTTTGGCGTCCACGCCGGCCTTTTCCTTCCCGCCTCGCTTCGCGCCCGATTCGCGACTACTTCTTGTCGGCCGGTTTCTTCCCGGCAGCCGGGGCCGCGCCCTTTTCCTCGCCGGCATTGAAGCGGCGGATGACCTCGTTGGTCAGGTCGAGGTGCGGCTTGGCGTAGACGACGCCCGCGCTCTTGTCGAGCACCATGGTGAAGTTCTCCGACGTCGCAATCTTGCCGATGATTCTCTGCAGGCGCTCCACGATGGGTGCCGTCGCTTCTTCTTCCTTGGCGGCCAAATCCTGCTGGTGCCGCATGTACGTCTGCTGGACTTTACCAATCCGCTCCTGCAGCTCGGCCTCCTTCTGACGAACCGTATCAGCCGGCAGCAACGTGCGCTTCTTGTTGAGGTCTTCGAGCGCCTTCTTGACGTCCTCCTGCTGCTCGTCCAGCTCCTTCTGCTTCTTGTCGAACTCTTTCTTGAGGTTGGCGCGAGCTTTGCGGCCATCTTCCGTCTCGGCGAGCGCGCGCCGAAGGTCGACGAAGCCGAGCTTCACATCCTCGGCATGCAGAGGACGCGCGAACAAAGACAGAAGAACCGTTCCAAGCAGTGCAGTGCGAATCATGAAAGTAATCTCCGGTTGGTCGAAAGGACGCCCATCGATACCACAAAAGCGCCCCCAGATCTCGCATCGCGAGGAGGGAACGCTTTCGCTCGACAGAACAAGTGCTGGCTACTTTTTCTTCCCGGCTTTTTTCCCAGGCTTTCCCTTGCCGGCCTTGGCCGCCTTGCCAGCCTTGGCAGACCGAATGCCGTCCGGGTACAAAAAGGCGAAGGTCGCGTTGGCGAGCGCGATATCGGTCTGCGCCCAGAAGCGGTGATAGGTAAAGGTTGGCGCAGGACCGCCTTGCAGGTGGGCTTCGACCTTCGGCCATTGTGGATCCTTCGTGTACTTGGTGCGAATGCTTTGGAAGGTGGAATTCGCATCGATCGGATCACCGTTAGGCATCTCGCCCTTCCAGTCAGCCGGGATGAAGATCTTGTCGGCGAAGCGCTTGAAATCGACGCGCGTTTCCGGAGCGGCCACGCCTTTGTCGTCGCGGAACTTCTTCCACATTCGATCCAAGAGCTCCTTGGCCAGCTTGGCCGGAGCAACGTCTCCCGACTTTGCGGCATAGAAAATCAGCGTGCGGGCAAGCGCGCCGGCGACGCCGAGATCCGTGCCCCAGGACTTCACCTTGACGTGCAAGGTCTTGTTGTAGGCGGCGTCCTTGCCGTTCCAGTTCTGGGTCTTCTCGTCCCAGTTCAGTTGGGGCTGACCCGACCACGTTAGATCCGACGGAATCTCGAAGCTGCCATTCTTGGTCAAGCGAACGTTCGCCAGCACCCACTTCACCCAGCGATCCAGGATGACCTTGGCGTGCTCGTTCCCCGTGACGTAATAGAGCTGGGCCACGCGGTCCATGCTCCAGGCTTGAAAGCCGAACCAGTTGTTGCTCGGCGGATCGATGTAGACCGG
>CAZTTW010000689.1:0-3253 GCA_964616265.1 uncultured Myxococcales bacterium
TTCGCTCTTCGATGCTGCGCTTGGAAGTGTCGTCGAAGGTTAGGCGACCGGGAGAATAGACATGATCCGTACCGTCGATTCGCAGCACGAGGATGGGCACCGCCAACTGCTTGGCGAGAAAGAACGCGCCCTTCTTGAACGGCGCAAGGCGGCCGTCGCGGCTGCGGGTGCCCTCGGGAAAGATCAGCAGGTTTCCGCCGCTGCGAAGGTGGCCTGCCACGCGGTCGATCCAGGGTTGACCTTCCGCAAACAGATCCGGACCCAGAAATCCCGATCCGCGCAAGATCCAGCCGAAAATGGGAACGCGGAAGAAATCTGGCCGCACGATGCTGATGAGCCGAGGCAGGTACGCCAGCATCAGGAGCGGATCGAGGAATGACAAGTGGTTGCACACCACCACCGTCGAGCGCAACTGGCGCAGCTCGCGCCTGTCGGGAATGGCGAAGCGAAGACTGGGAATGACCAGTCGAATGACGAACAGGAAGGTGCGTGTGTACGTGGCCAGGGCCCAGCCGGTGCCGCGCCGGCCACGCACGAGGCCCGCCACCAGAAAGAGGGTGAAGCCACCCGCGAGGAAGGCACCCATGAAATAGGCCCACAAGAAGACGGTCGTAATGAAGGCGCGGACGGCGCGGAGGCGTGAGGCGTTCATCAGGTGTCCGGCGAGGGCAGGGCGGCGCAGCGGAGCCCTGCGCGGGCCGCGTGCTCGAGAATGGCGGGCAGGGCAGCGATCCCCGCCGGTGCGTGGTCGCCGTGCTCGGCGGCGTCGTGCAGAAGGATGATGGCGCCGGCGCGCAGGCCGGCGCACACGCGGCGCTCGACGTCGCCGACCGTTGTGCTGGAAAGACCGTCCCGGCCGCGCACGCTCCATCCGACGATGGTCAGACCTAGCTGCTTGGCGGCGACGGCGGTGCGCGGACTTACGTGTCCGACCGGCGGCCGGAATAGGCAGGGCTTCTGCCCGATGATTTCCGCCACGCTGGCGCGCGCCCGTTCGAGCTCGGTCACGATGTGCCTCGGCGATCGCAGGGAAAGCAAGCGGTCGTGTCGGTCGCCGTGAATGCCGATGGTGTGGCCAGCGCGCGCGATGTCGCGAAGAACATCGGGCGCAGCGCGGACCTTTTCGCCGAGGACGAAGAAGGTCGCGTGCGCGCCGAAGCGAGCCAGCGTGTCCAGCACCGCGCGGGTGGTCGCTCGGTTGGGACCGTCGTCGAAGGTCAAGGCGATGGCGTTGCCGGCATTTGGCAAGTGCACCATGACGGGTGCGAACATGGCCAGTCGCTGATCGAGCACACCCCACAAAATGATGGCGACGTAGGCGAGGGCGACGCCCGCTGCCGGGATCGCGGCGCGTGCTCCCGCGAACGCGATCAGCCCCGCCGCGCCGGCCACTGCCAGGGTCGATGCAACGAACAGCGCGCGTCCGGCGGTCATCTTAGGCCACCAGACGATCCCACAGCGGACCCGTGCGTCCGCGCTGGTACATGCGTTTCAGGACTTGCGCCATCTCGGCCGAGCCCGAGCCCGTCACCCAATGGCGCCGACCCTGCGCGCGTTCGTTAACCATGGCGCTCATGCGTTCCAGACTGATGCCGGCGGGAACGTAAAAGCGCGGCTCGATGAGATCGTCCTCGGAGGTGATTTGTCCCTCCTGCAGGGCGATGGTGTGGAGCTCGGTCGAGGGATAGATGCGCGCGCCGCAAAAGAAGAACAAGGCGGCGTCCGTGATGGCGTAGCATCGGTCGAGCGTTTCTTTCACCGTATCGGCGGTCTCGCCGGGCCCGCCGAGCATGATGTAGTGGGCGACGTGCAGGCCGCACGCTTTTGCTTCGGCATGGGCGGCAAGCGCATGCTCGACGGTGAACGGCTTGCGATAGCGCTTGAGCATGGTCGGGGAGAAGCTCTCGGTTCCGAACTCGGCGTGGGTCAGTCCGGTTTCGCGCAGGCGCCGGTAGTACCCAGGCGGCGGACGGGTGGGGGCAAAGAAGGCACCCCACGGCACGGTCAGTCCGCTTCGCACGAGCGCCTCTGCGACGGCGAGGTTGTGACGAACGTGACTGTTGAAGACCGAGTCGGTGACGAAGAGGAATTTCGCGCCAGCGTCGACAAGCGAGCGCCATTCCCGCGCCACTTCGTCGGGGTCGCGCAGCCGTAGCCGCCGACCTTCGATGCCGGGATACGTACAGTAGCTGCAACGGAACGGACAGCCGCGTTTGGTCTGGACGTTCAGCATGCCGCCCCAGCGCAAGTAGTGCGTGACCGTCTCGGGCGAGGTCAGCGCTCGCCGCTGCGAACCAAGCCACGGCGTCGGAGATGTCACACGTCGGTTGCCGACGAGGATGCCGGGGATTGCCCGCATCTTGGCAGAATCGTTCGTCGTCAGGGCATCGAGCAGGTCGACCAATCGCTCGCCCTCGCCGACGACGCCGAAATCAGCTCCCAGCCGGGTCATGAGTGCCTCGGGAAAAATGCTGAAACCAGGTCCGCCGAGCACCAAGCGGGCGGTGCACTCGGCGCGCACCAGCTTGGCGATGCGCTCGATTTCGGGAATGAAGCCGAGCGGCGATTCCGCCTCGACGTTATCGATATTGCGAATCGATAGCCCGACGAAGTCCGGCTGCCAGTCGCGACATCGAGCGGCCAGCGTCGCGTCGGCGTCGTCGCAGGCTAGGTCCATCACACGTACCTCGTGGTGGTCGCGCAGGGCCGTGGCCACATAATCGACGCCGATGGGATACACTGGGAACGGCGTCATCATGCGGTTGGTGGCAACGAGCAGAATTTTCATAGGCCACCTGTGGATCGGCTGTTGTCGAGAAGCTCGCGCAGCGCCTCTCGGCCAGCGATCGTGCCCACCGTGCGCAGTACCCCCATGCTGGTTCCGAGCAATCCCGGCGCAATGGCGTTCTGTCCAACGAGGAACAGATGTTCGAGCGGCGGGCGCGCCAGCACCAAGAACTCGAGACCATCCCGAATGGAATGACGGACGCCGTAGGTGCCGCCTTGCGGGGCTCTGACCCAGTCTCGCAACGAGAGCGGCGTCCACACGTCGATGATCTGGGCATCGCGGATGGGGCCGATCGCGTCCTCGGCTTCGGTAAGCGCAAGCTGTGCATGGCGGGCTTTTTCTGCGCGGTATTCCGGGCCGCGGCGGCCGGTGCGTGTGTCGTGCCAGCGCGACCAATCGGCGTAGGCGCTTTCCTTGAGAACGGTCAGTCGCGTAAGACTGGGTTTTCCCGACGGGAGTATCTGG
>CAZTTW010000690.1:0-3250 GCA_964616265.1 uncultured Myxococcales bacterium
GCGCAAGAAGTAGCGATGCCCATTCTGGTCTCGACCATCACGACCATCGTGGTCTTCTTTCCCGTCCTCTTCATGGCGGGTATCGGGCGCTACCTGTTCCTGCCGCTCGCTCTCACCATCTCGTTCGCGTTGATGATGAGCTTCTGGGTGTCGCGAACCGTGACGCCGCTCCTTTGCTACTACTGGCTGAAGGAGGGCGTCGAGCACCACCATCAGCCCAAGAAGGGCATCGCTGCGCTGGTCATCGGGTTCTTCGATCGAATGGACGCGCTCTACGCTGGCATGCTGCGCTGGGTGCTCTCGCATCGGCTGATGGCGGTCATCGGTATCGCGATCTTTTTCCTCGGAAGCCTGCAGCTCAAGCGATTCATAGGTAGTGAGTTTTTCCCGGACACCGACGAGTCGCAGTTCACGATTACCTACAAGACACCGATCGGCACGCGAGTGGAACGTACGGAAGAAGTCACCCAACAGCTCGAGAAGATCATCCAGAATCAGCTGGCGCCGGTCCATGAGGGCGGCACGGACAAGCCGATCTACACCACGGTGTTGTCGGACGTTGGTTTGCCGATTGGTCGAACCGCGATCTTCAGCACCAACACCGGCACCCACTCGGCGAACCTCCAGGTCAACATGGTTCCGCGCGGGGAACGTTCGATGAGCGACGTCGAAGCCGCAGAGAAAGTCCGCGCGGCTCTGCGCAATGCCGTGCCTGGGACGCAGCTTTATTTCTTCATCGGCGGCATCGTCAAGCGCATCCAGAACTTCGGTGCGGCGGCACCCATCGACGTCGAAATTCTTGGCTACGACTTCGACGCGGGATCGCGCTACGCCAACGCTCTCATCGATAAGATGCGCCAACTCACCGACAAGGAAGGGCGTCCTCTCGTGGTCGACCTTCAGTCTTCGCGCGAAGAGAACAGTCCCGAATTCGATGTCGATGTCGATCGCGAAAAGGCCGGCTTGCTCGGCATCTCGGAATCCGACGTGGCGCAAACCATTCTCGTCAGCTTGCTGGGCAACACACAGATCACGCCGGTGCCGTATACCGATCCGAAGACCGGCAACGAGTACTACATCAACGTTCGCATGGGCGACAAAGATCGTAGCCACGTCGGCGATCTGGGCGATTTGTTCGTGCGTACGCCCGGAAGCGGGATCGTCAACGTGGACACGCTCGCGCAGATCGAGCGTCGAAGCGGACCCGTCATGATCGACCGCAAGTACCTGCAGCGTATCGTGCACGTCACCGCCAACGTCGCCCCCCAGTCCGACCTGGGTGCGGCCAGCGCGGCGGTGCAGGAGGCTGTCGATCAAGTGCCGCCCCCGGATGGCTTCTCGGCAACCCTGGGCGGTCAGACCCTGGAGCAGAAGAAGGCCTTCCAGGGGCTGATTTTCGCGGCCGTCATGGCCCTCTTGCTCGTCTACATGGTGCTCGCCAGCCAGTTCAAGTCGCTCATCGATCCGCTGGTCATCATGTTCTCGGTGCCCCTTGGCGTGTCCGGCGTATTCATTTCGCTCTACCTGACCGGCACCAAGCTCAGCGTGAACAGCTTCATGGGCATCATCATGATGGTCGGTATCGTCGTGTCGAACGGCGTGCTCTTGGTCGACTTCGCCAACGTGCTCCGGGGGCGCGGCAAGGAGCTGCGCGAGGCGACCATCGAGGCTGGACGCACGCGTTTGCGTCCTATTCTGATGACGACCATCGCCACCGTCCTCGGCTTGATTCCGATGGCGCTCGGTATCGGCGAAGGCAGCGAAACCAACTTGCCGCTCGCCCGGGCAGTTATCGGCGGCCTCACGGTCTCGACGTTCTTCACGCTTTTCCTGGTGCCGGCGCTCTACACGTCGCTCGACCGATTCGCCAAGCGGAAGGCGCCTCATGAAGACGACGACGAGCCCGTGGCGGAGGGCGCCCATGCGTAGTCCTTTCGAGATTCGGTACCTCACGACGGCTGGATTGCTCGCCGGGCTGCTGTTCGCTTCGCCCCGCGCACAGGGACAGCGAGTCGGCAAGCTTCCGCCCCTGCCGACGTTGGAGGACGTTGCGCCCGAGACCAGCCAGAACCTGGAGAAGATCTCGCTCAATGAAGCCGTGCGCCGGGCCCTGGCACGCAATCCGACAGCGATCGTGGCCTTCCAAGAAATCAAGCGGGCCGAAGCGCTGGTTGTGGAAGCGCGGGCACCGTCCCTGCCATCGCTCCTGGCGACGGCAACGCTGACGAGGTTGGACTCGGATCGCTTGTTGGCCCAGAAGGATACCTCAACCGGCAAGGTCAACTACGCGACCATCTCGGCTGCCAACCAAGAATCTGGCAGCCTGCTGCTCAACGTTCCCCTGATCTCTCCCCGCGCGTGGACCCAGTGGTCGGAGTCGGCGGTCGTGTTGCAATCGACCAAGGCCTCCAATGAAGACACGCGGCGAACCTTGGCGACCACCACGGCGCGTGCTTATCTCGCCATTATTTCTCTCAAGCGCCAGGTCGACATCACCGCCCGGGCCGTGGCCAACGACCGCTCGCACTACGACTACACGCGCACGCGCTACGAGGGTGGCGTCGGCAATCGGGTTGATGAGGTTCGGGCCGCCCAGCAGCTGGCCGCGGATCAGGCCCTGCTATCGTCGAGCTTCAATGCGCTGGCTCGGGCGCGCGAGGCCCTGGGCGTCCTGCTTGGTGAGGACCGCCCGGTGGACACCTTCGATGACGTGAGCCTTGCGGATGGCAGTACGAATCCCGACGATGCGGCGGCCCGCCGGCAGGACGTCGTCGCTGCCAAGTCGCGCACGACGGCGGCGGAGAAGATCCGCAAGGACAGTTGGACCGACTTCTCGCCCAGCTTGAACGGCCAGATCCAGCCCTTCTTCCAAAACCCGAAGTCGCTGACCATGCCCACCACGGGCTGGCAAGCCTTTCTCATCCTCAGCTTTCCCATCATCGAAGGCGGCGTTCGTCGCGGCCAAATGCGCGAGCGCGACGCCTTGCTTGCGGAGGCGCAAGCCCAGTACGAAGGCATTTTGCGACAGACCAAGTCCGATATCCGCGTCGCGGTCGAGGAAATCCACCGCACCGACGAAGCGATGCGCTCGTCCGGCGCCGCCGCGGATCTTGCGCATCAGGCGTTGGACCTGGCCAATCTGGCCTATCACGCGGGTGCCACGACCAACATCGAAGTCATCGATGCCGAGCGACGCGCGCACGATGCCGACAGCGCGGTGGTCATCGCCGAGGACAATGTCCGTCAGGCG
>CAZTTW010000691.1:0-3249 GCA_964616265.1 uncultured Myxococcales bacterium
CGAAAACCATCAGGCACTCTTCGGGAAGGTCGGCGTGCCACAGGTCGACGCGCGCATGCTCGCGCTCGAACACGACCATGGGCATGCTGCGCTCGCGCGCCCACGGAATCAGCGATTCTTCGTCGGGCAAGTACACAACGTTCTCGTAGCGTTGCATGCCCATGGCAGCACGCTCGTAGAACGGCTCGTCGCCGACCAGGACGATTTGCTTGACGAGAAACGAATGCGCGACGCGGATGATGGCGCCCACGTTGAACGGGTTGCGCGCGCGCAAGATGGCAATGCTCAGCGGGCGGCGCAGCGGCTCAAGGCTGGCCTTCACCTCATCGAGCGACATGTCGAAACCGGGGACCTTCATCGAAGGGCGGAGTGTACGCATTTTAGGGGCGAAAGTCGCGGGAAGTACGCGGCCGCCGCCGCTAGGCCTACCGAGCTGGGCGCGACAGAACGCTCAGCCGCTGACCTTGGCGATTTACGACAACGATTTCCATCGGCATAATCCCGAGAGCGTGCGTGGCGCAGGATAGGCACGGGTCGTAGCAGCGGATGGCGGCCTCGACCCGGTTGAGCGCGCCTTCGTGCACGTTGTTGCCGTCGACATACTGGCGGGCGACGTCGAGAATGGCCTGATCCATCGACGGATTGTTCTGGCCCGTGGCGATGAGCAGGTTGACCTTGGTCAGGTTGCCGCCGTCGTCGACTTGGTAGTGGTGAAAGAGAATTCCGCGGGGTGCTTCGGTGCTGCCGACGACTTGTCTGAGGTTGCGGCCGGCGGTGAACATCTGGTCGGTGCCGGTGATTGTTGGCGAATCGAGCAGATCGCGGATCATCTCGACGGCGGCCAGCACTTCGATGAGGCGCGCGTAGTGGAAGTACATCGATCCGTGGACCGGCTTGTTTCCGGTCAGCGCCTTGTACTCTTCGAATTCGCGTTGGGCCAGCGGCGTGGTCATACGCGTGACGATGTTGAGCCGGGCCAGCGGGCCGACGCGATAGAAGCCTTTGCCTTCGCCGAAAGGCTTGTAGTACGGGTATTTCAGGTACGACCAGTCGATCGGCTTTTCGGCGATGAAATCGAGGTATTTGTCGGGGTCGAGTTGGTCGGCGACGATGCCACCGTCGGCGTCCACCACGCGGATGCGGCCGTCGTAGATTTCGTATTCGCCGTCGGGACCGACCAGGCTCATGAACATGGTCTTGGCCGGAGCGAAGCTTTCGACCATGGTCCGGTTTTCGCCCATCCACTTCTTGAGGATCGCGAGCGCCATCTGCGCGGTCTCGAGCACCTCGGGGTACCAGGCCAGCAGCGCCTGCCGCTCGGTTTCGCGCAGGCCGAAGGCCATGCCGCCGGCACACACGCCCATTACGTGGATGCGCTTGCCGGTGATCCTCTGGGAAATGTCTTGGCCGAAACCGCGCAGGCGAATGCCTCGACGGGCGATGTCGGGGAATTTGTCGGCCAAGCCAATCACGTTGCGGGTAGCCGGGTCGGAATCGAAGCCGAGCAAGAAGTCCGGCGCAGACAAGTGAAAGAACGACAGCGCGTGCGACGAGATGAACTGTCCCAGCTGGATCAGCCGACGCAGCTTCTCGGCGGTGGCGGTGATGGCCACGCCCATGATCCGCTCACCCGCTTTCGACGAAGCGATGGCGTGCGAGTGCGGACAGATGCCGCAGATGCGCGCCGTGATCACCGGCATTTCGGTGAACGGTCGACCTTCGCAGAACTTTTCGAAGCCGCGAAACTCGCTCGTGTGAAAGCGCGCCTTTTCGATCTTGCCGTCATCGTCCAGCTGAAGCGTGATCTTGGCGTGCCCTTCGATACGGGTGACCGGATCGATGGCGACGATTCGGCGCGACTCAGCCATAATGGTCAACTCCTCCCAGGTCGAGCACCGGAACGCGATCCTGCAGAAGCTCGCTGGTGACGTGGAAGATCGCGTCGGCCGACGGCGGACAACCGGGAAGGAAGTAGTCCACTTTCACGTATTCGTGCAGCGGTCCCACGCGCTCGATGAGCTTGGGCACGTTGGGATCCGTCGGGACGTGACCGGTAATGTTACTCTCGGCCTCGACGTACGAGCGGCGCAGGCACTCGTCCTTGGTGAAGCGCATGCGGACCATCAAGATGTTCGCAGTGACGGCGCAGTCGCCGAGCGAAACCAGGATTTTGGATCGCTGTCGAATCGTGCGAATGCTGTGCTGGTGCTCTTCGTTGTAGATGCCGCCCTCGACGAGGGCCACGTCGCATTCCGGAAATTCCTTGGTGTCGACGATCGGACATTTCACGATGTCGGCCAGCTTGGCGAGCTCCAGGATGCGCTCGTCCATGTCGAGCAGGGACATGTGGCAGCCCGAGCAGCCGCCGAGCCACACGGTGGCGAGCCTCTTCTTGCTCATGCTCCGACCTTCCGCTTGGCCACCAGCTGGGAAATCAGCAAAGGCCGCTTGCGCAGGAATCCTTGGTTCGCGTCCTTCGGCCACAGCGCACCCGTCGGACAAACCTGCACGCACTTGCCACAGGACGTGCATGTGTCGGATTCGCCCCAGGGTTGGTTGTAGTCGGAAATCAGCCGCGACTCGATACCGCGACCCATGATATCCCAGGTGTGCGCGCCTTCGACCTCGCTGCACACGCGCACGCAGCGCGTACAGAGGATGCAGCGGTTGTCGTCCTGGATGAAATCGGTGTGGCTGGCGTCGGCGTCGCACGGCGGATACAGGTACGGGTAGCGCACGTGATCCATGCCAACCGCATAACCCATGTCCTGCAATTCACAGTTGCCGTTGGCGATGCAGACGGCGCACACGTGGTTGCGCTCGGCAAAGAGTAGTTCGGTGATCATGCGCCGGTAGTTGTCGAGCTTTGACGTTCGGGTCTTGATTTTCTGGTTCGGCGCTGCGGTTGTCGTGCATGATGGCAGAAGCTTGGGCACACCTTCGATCTCCACCAGGCACAGCCGGCACGCGCCGACGTCGGTCAAGCCGTCGAAATGGCACATGGTCGGAATGTGGATGTCGTGGCGCTTGCAAACCGACAGAATCGTTTCGCCCTGCTCCGACGTACACGGCTTGTCGTCGATGGTCACGGGAAAGGCAGGCATCAGGCAGTCTCCTTGGGCGAGGCCACGGACGCTGATCCGCTGGTCATCTTGCAGACGCCGGCGGGACAGCGCTTTTCTTGGATGTGCGCCAGGTATTCGTCGCGGAAATAGCGCAGGGTCGACAGCAGCGGATTGGGCGCCGACT
>CAZTTW010000692.1:0-3245 GCA_964616265.1 uncultured Myxococcales bacterium
TCCGGAGCAATGGGCTCTGGTCTTTCGTGCCAAGGACACGCGGGTGTTCGTGCGCCGCTTGCCTCGCTGGAACGCGCTGATTGCCGCTTACGAGATTCCGGCAACCTTCGACTTCACCGTCGAAGGCGGAACGACCACGCATCCGATTCCGACGCCGCCCGCGCTTTCCCCGGTCTCTGCCTGCGAGTGGCAGATCCGCCTGGGCGACCTTTACTTCGATCTCGACAACGCCAAGAGCGAACGAGCCATCGCCGCGTATCGAGCGGCGCTCGCCTTTCCTGCCGGCTGCTCGCCCGCGCACGAGCGCTCGGCCGCCGCCTGGATTGGCTCCCTCGACACGGCGGCGTGCCACTTTGCCGAGGCCCTGCCGCTTCTCGATCGCGCGCTGGCCATCGCGCCCGACGATGCGCCCGTGCTCGCGCAACGTGCGCTGGCCCTCGCCGGCCTCGGGCGCGCCAGCGAAGCACGCGACGCCTGGAAACGCGTCGCTGCCCTCGCTGGCGACAGCGAGCTCGGTCGCCGCGCGAAAGCGATGGCGGCTGCACGCCGATCACGTTGAGCGCGAACGCCGGTCATGCGACCAGCATCAGCAACACCACGCAGCCCTAAAACAGGAACTCAAGGGCGCCTCCAAGTTGAACGTTGGTGCGAGTCGTGGAACCAGCGACGACGTCTTGGGGCGCATTCGCGTCCCGGGCGATGTCCCAACACAACTGGGTTGCCGGCGGGCGCGGGTGCGCACAATCCCAGCGAGCGGTGCTGGCGAGCTCTGCGCCGCCCTACCCTAGCGGCTTCGCTCCGAACGGGTGCTTGCGACGGAGCTGATAGGCGTCGAGGTAGAGCTTTTCGTACGCCTCGGCGGCGCGCTCCCACGAGAAATCCTGTTGCATGGCTCGCTTGCGCATCGTCGCGATGTGGTCGGGCCGCTGGAAGTAGGTCGCGAGTGCCCAACCGACGGTATCGGCAATAGCTCCTGGCGAGAGATCCCAAAAGATGAAGCCGGTGCCGCTCCCGGTGGCTGGGTCGTAGTTCGACACCGTGTCGAGCAGGCCGCCGGTGCCACGCACGAGGGGCAAGGTGCCGTAGCGCTGACTGTACATCTGATTCAGTCCGCAGGGCTCGAAGCGGGACGGCATGATCAGGAAATCCGAGCCGGCTTCGATCCGGTGGGCCAAGCCCTCGTCAAAACCGATGAACGCGCGGAACTTGTCCCCGCGATGCGCGGCAATGTACGAGAAGAAGTGCTCGGCGTCGCTGTCACCGTTGCCAAGCAACACCATCTGCACGTCCCACGACAAAATGCGCTCCAGCGCGTGCGCCAGAACGTCGAAGCCCTTCTGCGGGGTGAGGAGTCCGACCACGCCGAAGAGCGGTACGTCGGGCCGCACCGGCAGCCCCAGCTGTTTCTGCAGGGCAGCCTTGCAGACTGCCTTGTTGCTGACGTCTTCGATAGAGAACGGCGCCGCGATCTGCGGATCGGCGGCGGGATTCCATTCGTGCGTATCGATGCCGTTGAGCACGCCGCGCAAGTCGCCGTTACGGCTAGCAAGCTCGCCGTCGAGACCGAAGCCGTAGTCCGAGGTCTGGATTTCGTGGGCGTAGGTCGGGCTGACGGTGGACAGCAGGTTCGCGTGGCGAATCGCCGCCTTCATCAAGTTCATGTCGCCGAAATGTTCGAACTCGTTCGGGTTGTAGTGATTCCACCCGAGCCCGGTGATGAACATGGCGCCGCTTTCGAAATTGCCCTGGTACGCCAGATTGTGAATGGTGAAGACGGTGCCCGAGCCGTGCAGGGGCTTCGACCACTCCACGGTGTTCACGTACACCGGAACCAGCGCGGTCTGCCAATCGTTGGCGTGAATGACGTCGGGAATGAACCCGATCGTTTTGCACAGTTCGAGACAAGCGCGCGAGAAGAAGGAGAACCGCTCCAGGTTGTCGGAGTACGCCTGGCCGGGAGGTCCGTAAAGATGCGGGCGATCGAAAAAGCGGTTGTACTCGATGAAGTAGATGGGGACGTCGCTGCCGGGGATGGTGCCCAGGCGAACGCCGGCGCGATCCACGCCGTGGTACATGGGCACCGAGAGCGTGCCTTCGAGCTTCTCGAGGGAATGCCACGGAATGCCCTGGTAGAGCGGCATGACCACCCGCACGTCGATGCCCCGCTGGCGCAAGCTGCGCGGAAGCACGCCCGCCACGTCGGCGAGGCCGCCGGTTTTGCGGAAGGGCGCGACCTCGGAAGCGACGAACAGCACCTTGAGGCGGCCGTCGCCGGCAACCGGCGTGACCTTCTCCGCCGAGAGGACCGTTTCCGCCGCCTTGCGCGGCGACGCGGCTGCTGGAGCAGCAGCTCGTCCCGCCGCCTTTCGTGCAGCGGCGGTCGGAGCCTTCGCGGCGGAGCGCGGCCCTGTGGCTTTCGTTCCGCCTCGGGAAGTAGGCTCGGGTTTCAACGTGGGGCTACTGGCCGCGCCGTCCGCGCGCTTGCTACGCGCGGAGCTGCTAGGACGCGTAGATCCGGTAGTCGATGTCCGGGAAGATGTTGTCTTGTGCTTCAACAGAAACCAGATACTTCTCGTCTACCTGTCCCTTCTTCAACTCTTCGTAAAGTCGGGAGAAGCGAATGACGTGTTCGTTGAATCGGCGGGTGGCATAGGGAACTGTGGTCCCCGTCGACATAATAAAGGTCCAGTCGGACGATTGTGCCAGCATCAGCTCGCGGGCCGCTTGCTTGAGCGCACGCACGGTCAGGGGATTCGACGCCCCCCAGTGCCGGCGGGCCAGCTCGACCATGCGCTCGCCAGCGGCGTGGATGTGCCGCCAGGTCCAGGCGTTGGTCTCGTTCAACCACTGCTCGCAGTAGCCCTTGAGCCCCCAAGACGACGCGCACGGCGTTGCCAGCTGATTGGTGGCGTGCCGATCCAGGTATTCGCCCGGCGTGATGGGCTGGACGACGCTTTGGTCGAAGTGCAGTTGACGGAAGAGATCCGACAAGAAGATCGGCCCTTCGTACCACCAATGGCCGTAAAGCTCGGCGTCGTAGGGGCTGACGATGATGGGCGGGCGATCCATGCCGTCGGCCAGACGCTGCGCCTGCTTTTCCATGTTGCCGCGGAAGTGCGAGGCGTGAAGACCCGCCTTACCCCGCGCGACGTCGGGATCGTAGACCCACTTGTCGTGCAGCTTGTTGTGCGTGATGGCGTGGTACTTGAACCCGGTGTACATCCGGTGCCCTTCCGGGTGGATGT
>CAZTTW010000693.1:0-3244 GCA_964616265.1 uncultured Myxococcales bacterium
TCGGACCACGGGCATTTCTGAGTGATCAGTTCATCAAGAGGAATATCGAGGACGGATTTTTCTGGAGTCCATTCGTGCGTAGCAAGGACATCAAGGTGTCCGTCGAAGGAGGGGTTGCCACGTTGACCGGCACCGTCGGAACGTGGATCAGCTGGGGTGAGGCCGACAGGGATGCCCGTAGGAGTGGCGCGACCTCTGTGCTTAACCGAGTGAAGGTCAAGGAAGGCACTTGGCGGTGGTAGCGACCGGCAGGGATGAGGGGGCATTCTGTGCAACACCGAACACCGTCGCCATCGAGGTCGTCATGAATTCTGTCTGGCCGCACATTCGCGTCGTAGCAGCGTTGATTGAGCGCCACGGGCAATATCTCATTACCCAGCGAAGTTCGACGGCCGTCCTGGCCGGCCTGTGGGAGTTTCCAAGTTGCAAGGTCGAGACAGGTGACACCGACGAGACTGCGTTACGACGTGAACTGCTCGCCCGTGTCGCGATCAATGTGGACGTAGGCGCCGCCGCTGCCAGCCGTACTCACAGCTACGAGGGATATCACGTCGACTTGATTGTCTATCGTGTAACGATTCCGTCCAGCCAAGAACCCCAGCGGGTTGGGACGGCAGACCTTCGCTGGGTTAGGCCTCAGGAGCTCGAAAACTACGCCTTTCCTTCTGCTGACCAAGCTACCACGGACCTGCTTCTTGGGATCAGCCCCGATAGCCCGTGATGAGCCAATTCGCCGACGCTGCAGACCGCACTGGATGGCACAGGCGATGCGTACTGGTTGGATGGCCGAGACATCACTCAACGAACAAGGAAGAAAGCGAGATGGCAACGATGAGCTCATGGTGGATCTTGTGGATGGCGTTCATGTTTCTGTTTCTCGTATCCCCAGTTACCTATGGTTGGGGCTATCGCGGGTGGGGGCCGCCATACCCGCGCTATGTCCAGCGTCGCCGCGGGCTGCGAGCATCTGCGATGGGGCAACCGGCAGACCCTCGCCACCAGTCTTGGGGATGGGGAGGTGACTTTGTTTGGGTAGTCCTTTTCGTTGCCGGCGGCTGGGCCTTCGCGGGCCTTTTGCTGCGATGATGGGTTGGTCGAGACCTACACTGTGGAGAACGCGTGAGCAAACAGACTCGTGTTGGACACCTGAAGGACACACTTCTGCCAACGGAAGTCGAGGGCGTCGATTCTCTGGCGGAATTGGCTTTGGACATGCGTTCGTCTTGGAATCATGCCACCGATGAAGTGTGGCGGGACCTTGATTCGGAGCTCTGGGAGATCACGCACAATCCCTGGGCTGTCTTGCAGACGGTCTCGCGAAACCGGATTCAACACCTCTTGGCCGATCCGGTCTTCCGCAATAAAGTTGACAGCCTGGTCCAGACACGACGGCGAGGCGTAGAAGCGCCGGCTTGGTTCCAGCAGCAGCATTCAGAGGCTCCCCTTACATCCGTTGCCTATTTCTGCATGGAATTCATGTTGAGCGAAGCGTTGCCGATCTACTCGGGCGGATTGGGCAATGTGGCTGGCGATCAACTCAAGGCGGCGAGCGATCTTGGGGTACCGGTTGTCGGCGTAGGACTGCTCTACCAGCAAGGCTACTTCCGCCAGGTGATCGACAAAGATGGAGAGCAAGAGGCTCTCTATCCGTACAACGATCCTGGACAGCTACCGATCACTCCGCTGAGGCAAGCGAATGGACAATGGTTGCGGTTGGAAATCACCTTGCCGGGCTATTCGGTCTGGCTACGGGCATGGGAAGTCCAGGTCGGCCGGGCCAAGCTCTATCTGCTCGACAGCAATGACCCAGCGAATACCCCGGTGCATCGAGGAATTACCAGCCAACTCTACGGTGGAGGACCAGAGCTTCGTCTCAAACAAGAGATGCTCTTGGGCATCGGTGGATGGCGTCTGCTTGATGCGCTCGGTATCCACCCGGAAGTCTGTCATCTGAATGAAGGACATGCGGCCTTTGCCGTGCTCGAGCGAGCTCACGCCTTTATGAAGGAAACTGGGCAGCCCTTTGAAGTCGCGCTGGCAGTCACGCGCGCGGGAAACCTTTTCACGACCCACACCGCTGTGGCCGCCGGCTTTGACAGGTTTTCCCCGGCACTCATCGAGCAATACCTCGGCCGCTATGCGGAGCAGAAGCTTGGGATTTCCATGCGCGATTTGCTGGCCTTGGGCCGCAGAAATCCCGACGACAAATCGGAGGGGTTCTATATGGCCTATCTGGCGATCCGCGCCAGCGGTGCGGTCAACGGCGTAAGTCGCTTGCATGGCGAAGTCAGCCGACAACTCTTTGAGCCACTCTTCCCCCGTTGGCCAGCGAACGAAGTTCCCGTCGCACAGGTGACCAATGGCGTTCACATGCCAAGCTGGGATTCGGCGGCCGCAGACGCTCTTTGGACGCAAGCCTGTGGAAAAGGACGCTGGCTCGGGACAACCGATACACTGGAGCAGGACATTCAAGGGATCTCCGATGCCGCTCTTTGGCAATTCCGCGCTGACGGAAACAGGTCCCTTGTTGAATACACGCGCAAGCGCTTGTCGAGGCAACTCGCCGCCTCCGGTGCCTCGCAAGGGGAAATTGAAGAGGCAAATCATCTTTTCGATCCTACCGCACTGACCCTCGGTTTTGCTCGGCGTTTCGCGACCTACAAGAGGCCGAACCTGCTGCTGCGGGATCCGCAGCGACTGCTTCGGCTACTGACGAATCCGGAGCGTCCCGTGCGACTCATCATCGCGGGCAAAGCGCATCCGGAGGATCACGCTGGCCAGGCTCTGATTCATGAATGGATTGCCTTCATTCGCCAGCCTGAAGTTCGCCCGCACGCTGTCTTTTTGAGCGACTACGACATGCTCTTGACGGAACACATGGTCCAAGGAGTGGACGTCTGGATCAATACGCCGCGGCGCCCCTGGGAGGCGAGCGGAACAAGCGGAATGAAGGTGCTTGTGAATGGTGGCATCAATCTTTCGGAGCTCGATGGTTGGTGGGCGGAAGCCTACACACCGAGCGTCGGTTGGGCGTTGGGTGACGGCCGCGAGCATGGCGACGACCCCGCTTGGGATGCCAGCGAAGCCGACGCACTTTATGAGCTGCTCGAAGGCCAGGTAATTCCCGAGTTCTACGCCCGAGACGCAAACGGCATTTCAACTGCGTGGGTCAAGCGAATGCGAGCGAGTATGGCGCAGTTGACCCCTCGCTTTTCGGCCGACCGCACCGTTCGCGAATACACTG
>CAZTTW010000694.1:0-3237 GCA_964616265.1 uncultured Myxococcales bacterium
TCGTAGAGTTGGCCAACCGACGAGTAAATGCCGATTTGGCGGAACAGACCTTCCATGCCGAAGGTACGCGCTTCATCCGGCACGATGGGCACGATGTACTTGCCGATGTTCCGGTCGCGCACCAGCTGGGTCAGGATGCGAACGAAGACCATGGTGGTCGACATTTGATGGTCGCCGCTGCCCTTGAGCTGAACCTCGAAGGCGTCGAGCGACGGC
Source organism: uncultured Myxococcales bacterium (assembly GCA_964616265.1). Classification (GTDB taxonomy): domain Bacteria; phylum Myxococcota_A; class Polyangia; order Fen-1088; family Fen-1088; genus Fen-1118. The sequence continues at coordinate 217 of CAZTTW010000694.1, forward strand.
ACGGTCATCGGCGCCGCCGTGCGACGACGCGACGGCAGGTAGCCGCCCAGCTCTTTGCGCCGAGCACGCAGGTACTGAATTTCTTTGCTGGTATCCGGCGGCCGGTAAAAAGGCGCTTCGCCGATTTTGTCGTCGCCGATGGGAATGCTGAAGCGGTCGCGGAATGCTTTGAGCGCTTCCTCGCCCATCTTTTTCTGCTGGTGCGTGGGATTGAGGCCCTCGCCCGCTTCGCCCATGCCGTAGCCCTTGACCGTCTTGGCCAGAATGACCGTCGGCTGTCCCTTGTGGTTCATGGCCGCGTGGTAGGCGGCGTAGACCTTGTTGGGGTCGTGGCCACCACGGTTGAGCCACCAGATCTCCTCGTCGCTCATGTTGGCGACCATCGCGGCCGTCTCGGGATACTTGCCGAAGAAGTGCTCGCGGGTAAACGCGCCGCCCTTGGCTTTGTACCCTTGGTACTCGCCGTCCACGCATTCCATCATGCGCTTCCGCAAAATGCCTTTGGTGTCCCGCTGGAGCAGAGGATCCCAGTACGAGCCCCAGATGACCTTGATGACGTTCCAGCCGGCACCGCGAAAAACGGCTTCCAGCTCCTGAATGATCTTGCCGTCCCCGCGCACCGGACCGTCCAAGCGCTGCAGGTTGCAGTTGACGACGAACACCAAGTTGTCCAAGCGCTCGCGGGCTGGCAGGGAAATGGCGCCGAGCGACTCCGGTTCGTCCATTTCACCGTCGCCCAAGAAAGCCCAGACTTTGCGGTTGCTGGTGTCGAGAATTCCGCGATGTTCGAGGTAGCGCATGAAGCGCGCCTGGTAGATGGCCAGCATCGACGTGAGTCCCATGGACACCGTCGAGAATTGCCAAAAGTCCGGCATCAAGTAGGGATGCGGGTACGACGAAAGCCCCTTACCGTCCACCTCCTGGCGGAAGGCACGCAGCTCGTCTTCGCTGATTCGGCCTTCGAGGAAGGCCCTCGAGTAAATGCCGGGGGCGGAGTGTCCCTGGAAATAGACCAGGTCGCCGCCGCCTTCCGCATCGGCACCGCGGAAGAAATGGTTGAAGCCGACGTCGTACAGCGTCGCCGCCGACGCGAAGCTGGCGATGTGCCCGCCCAGTTCGGACGAGCTGCGATTCGCGTTTACGACCATGGCCAACGCGTTCCAGCGAATGAGCGAGCGAATGCGTCGCTCGATGCCCGGATCGCCTGGAACGCGCGGCTGCTGCGTCACCGGAATCGTGTTGACGTAGGACGTGGTCGCATCGAAAGGCAGATGCGCGCCGGAACGACGCGCATGATCGACCAGCTTTTCTAGGAGGAAGTGCGCACGTTCGACGCCTTCGCGCTCCAGCGTCGACGCAAGCGACTCGATCCATTCGCGTGTTTCTTCCGGGTCGCTGTCGTGCTCGAGGCCGGGATGGTCGATTTCGTCTGCCATGGTGGTGCTCTGTGGATGGGGTGATGGATGCTCGGAGGCTGCCGCCTCGTCGGCGGTTTCGTCCATCGATCCCTGCTGGGCTGAATTCGTCAAGTGATCCACGTTTGATAGGATGCCGCTGTGGCCTCTCCGTTGCGCCGTGGCAGCGAGAAAGGCGGCTCGGCAGAACCCAGGAATCTCCAACAGGAATCACATCTATTCCGTCCGTGCGCCGTGCAAAACTCATCCAGCAAGGAACAAAGCATCGTGGACGATCTCGAAGCGCGCGTATTTGCCGACGATCAGACGGGTCTTGCCCTGCCCTATCGGCTCTTCGTCCCAGACCAGCGCAGTAATCACGCGCCCTTCGGCTTGCTGGTCTTCTTGCATGGTGCCGGAGAACGCGGCAGCGACAATCGCTCCCAGCTGAAGAACCGCGCGCTCGCATGGACGTCGATGCATGTCCAAGCCGAGCATCCGACAATCGTCGTGTACCCGCAGTGCCCAAGCGATAGGCAATGGGTAGACACGCCTTGGGACATCGCCACGTACAGCATCGCCAAGGTTCCGGTCAGTCGGCCGATGACCGCGGTGTTGAACCTCCTGACGTCACTCCAGCAGCAGCTTCCCATTGATGGACGACGTCTGCTCGCCACCGGGCTCTCCATGGGCGGCTTCGGAACTTTCGACCTCGTGGCGCGCCACCCTCGAATGTTTGCCGGCGCGGTCGCGCTTTGCGGAGGCGGCGATCCTTCGCAAGCGCCGGCCCTGCGGGAATTGCCACTCTGGATTTTTCACGGCGACAGCGATCCCGCCGTGCCCGTGAAAGCCTCGCGGCGCATGGTCCAGGCGCTACGCGAAGCGGGCAGCACGCCCCAGTACACCGAGGTTGCCGACGGCGGCCACGACGTGTGGAACGTGGCCTACAAGGATCCAGACGTGCTTCGCTGGCTGCTGGCGCAGAAACGCTAACCGATGAGGATCGTTGCGAGCGAGCGCGCCGATCGTTCTCCCACGCCCTAGCCCGGCGTGCTGATACACTCGTTCCAACCACCGGAGTGCGCGCGATGAAGAAGATCAGTCCAAGTGCATTGAGCCGATTGGGCGAAGCAGCCAGGCTGCCCCTGCTGTCGTGGCGAGGAATCCTCTACGTTTGGGTGCCAATCCTCGCGCTACTCGTGTGTGGAATTCTCATTTCGCAAAAGCTGATCCACCCGGCGCCGACCACGATTCGCTTCTTGAGCGGCCCAGAAGGCAGCAGCTACCGCACCAACGCGGAGAAGTACAAGAAGCTCATCGAGCGCTCGGGAGTCAAAGTCATTATCCTGCCCTCGCACGGCGCTCTCGACAACCTCCAGCAGCTGGCCAATCCCAAGGTAAAGGCAGATGTCGCCTTCGTGCAGGGCGGCCTCACCGATGGCGTCGACACCTCGCGCTTATTCTCGCTCGGTAGCGTGCTGACACAGCCTTTGATGGTCTACTACCGTCACAGCGAGCCGGTCGAAGTGCTCTCGCAGCTGAAGGGCAAACGCCTGGCGATTGGGCCCGAAGGCAGCGGCGCCCGTGTCTTGGCCTTGAAGCTGCTGAAGGCCAACGACATGGACGG
>CAZTTW010000695.1:0-3230 GCA_964616265.1 uncultured Myxococcales bacterium
CGTGCAAGTGGTTGGGCAAGGGAATGTAGACGGCCTCGACCTCAGCATCGGCGAGCAGCTCTTCGTAGGAGCCGTAGGCGCGCGGAATGTGTAAGCAGTCGGCAGCGGTCTGCGCCTTGACGAGCGATCGCGACGCGATGGCCACGACCTCGCCGGTGGCTCCCGCCTGGATCGCCGGAATGACCTTTTCGAGAGCAATCTTGGCGACGCCCAGAATGCCCCAACGCGTTTTATGGACGATCATCTCGCGCCCCTGCCCTTTCGATTGTCCGACGACCTTCCCCGGTTCATGTTGTATAGACTCATCCTAACGAGGAACGCGTGGCACACAACCCACAAGCTATGTCCGTCGCCATTGCTGCGTTGTTGCGAGCAGCCGGCCTCGATCCGACGAGCGACGTGGACTTGAAGCAAACGCCCGAACGTGTCGCCAGGCTGTGGCACGACGAGTTTCTGGCGGGCTACGCGATGGATCCGGCGATCATCTTGGGCGATCCGGTGGTTGGGGAAAAAGATCCCGATGTGGTCATCGTCAGCGGCCTGCGCTTTCACTCGATGTGCCCGCACCACTTGGTTCCCTTCCGCGGCCTCGCACACGTGGCGTACATTCCCGCGGGCAAGCTAGCGGGCTTCGGCAGGCTCGCCGATCTGGTCGAATGTTTCACCAAGCGCCTGACGCTGCAGGAACGCGCGACCCACCAAATCGCCGAGGCGGTGTGGCAGGGACTTTCGGCGCGCGGCGCAGGTTGTGTGATGGAAGCGCAGCAGCTTTGCCTGTCGCTGCCGAGCGAGCGCCACGACCAGTCCGCGGTCTTGACCAGCGCCTTCGTGGGCGAAATGGAAGAGCGTCCGGACCTGAAGGCGCGCTTGCTGGCTGCCGCCCACCCCGTCGGGAAGGAGCGCTAATGGGCAAGCTCGATGGGCGTCTAGCGATCGTCACTGGCACCTCCCGCGGAATCGGCCGCGCCATCGCCGTGCTGTTCGTCAAGGAAGGCGCACGTGTCGCTGGTTGCTCCCGCTCGCCCAGCGGCGGGACCTTTCTCGACGATCTCACCCCCGAGGAAAAGCGCCGAGCCGTGCAGGCCGTGTGCGACGTTCGCTCGAAGGAGGATGTCCTGCGCTTTCACGACGACGTGCGCGCCAGCATGGGCGCGCGACCCGATACCATCGTGAACAATGCCGGCATCGTGGCGCGGGAAAGCGTGGCCACGTTGGCTCTCGACACGTGGAACGACGTGCTCGCGTCGAATCTGACTGGAACTTTCCTCGTGACTCAGGCATTTCTTTCCGCGATGCAAGAACGCAAGAGTGGGCGGATCATCAATCTGTCGTCCATCGGTGGTCGCTCGGGAACGCCTCTGCTTTCAGCCTACTGCGCCGCGAAGCACGGCGTGGTCGGCTTGACCCGGGCGCTGGCCGAAGAGCTGCGCCCCGACGGCATCGCGGTCAACGCTATCTGTCCCGGCTCGGTGGACACCGACATGCTCCAGCAGGGCATGCCGGGCGGCGAGCCACACATGCAACCGGCCGAGGTGGCGCGCGTGGCGCTTTTCCTCGCCGCCGACGCGCCGCCGGCGCTCACTGGATCGTGCATCGATGTCTTCGGCTAAACCTACGCGCAGGCTCGGGCGCGCGCTCAAGAGGCTGCCGCTCTTCCCGCTCGAAGACGTGGTGCTGTTTCCTCATTCGATGATTCCGCTGCACATCTTCGAGGCGCGCTACCGCAAGATGGTGCGCGATGTGCTCAACTCGAATCGGCTGATGGCCATCAGCCTGCAGCTCGAAAAGGAAAGCCTCGAGGAAGGCAACGTGCCGCGCGTGGCGGCTATCGCTTCGGTGGGCGAGTTGGTGCTCGCGCAAGAGCTGCCCGACGGTCGCTACAACTTGGTAGTGCGGGGCCGGGCACGCATCGCCATTGACGAGGAGCTGGCGACCGACGAGCCCTACCGCTTGATTGCCGCCCACGAGATCCCCGACGAGCCCCCAACCAAGGGAATCGAGCAGGTGGAAATCGATGAAGCGGACACGGCGTTGCGCGCTTTGGTTTCTGGCTTGGCCGAGTCCATTCCCAACGGGGGCGAATTGCTGAAGCACGTGGCCGCGGCGCAAGACACGCCTGCGGCGCTGGCCAATGTCATTGCAGCTTCCCTGGTGGCCGACGCCAAAATCCGTCAGCACCTGCTGGAAACGACCAACGTTTTCGCGCGCCTGGAGATCTTGTCGAACGAAGTCGTGGCGCTCACGGAACGCGTGGGCAAGCCCGGCCGCGCCAATTGATGGCACGCGGTCCGGCCGGGCATATACTTCGTTTTCATGCGTTGTCCATCTCTGCAGCTGACGGTCGTCCTTCTCGCGTTCGTCGTGGGCGCATGCACCGCGGACAAAGCCAATCCCATTTTGCCGTCGACAGGAAATACCAACGGCTGGGTTGCCAGTGGGACCTACGACGCGCAGGCGGATATCGCAACAGCGGATAGCCTGACCGACGCTTACGCGGATCTGTCCAACGGCGACAGCGCGCCCGGCAGCTGCAATTTGCTCACGCAGGATTGTGCCCTCGACGAAGCCTGCTATCCAACGAGCGACGTCGGCAAATGCCAGCGACTAGACGGAAGCATAGGCATCCTTGGCTCGTGCGCCTTAGATCCGTTGGTGTGTAATCGGGGACTAGCCTGCATCCCACTCGTCGACATGGGCGACACATGTGTGCAGATTTGCGACGTCTATCATCCACAGGCCGCCTGCGGCATCGGCGTGGTTTGCCACCCGAAGTGGGTGGGAATGACAGTCGGCTACTGCGAACCAGCCGCCTAGGCAAAAGAGCCACCGCTACCAGGCGACGATCCGACAATCGGCGTCGGTAGCGGTGGGAGAAGAATGGAATAGACGAAGTGAAGCGAGTCTAGCAGCGAGACAATCAGGACAGCGGCACGCTATTCGCGCCTTAGCGTAGATCGAGTCCCGGAAGGACCTCGGTACCTTCCTTACGAACGGCTTCCAGGCTGTGTCCAGGTAGGCCGAGCGCTTCGAGAAAGTTTTGAGTTAGCGGCCCACGAAGAGCGACAACATCAAGTCGTCATCGTCCATGCGGCAGGTCTCACCCAAGCAGCCGAGCCGCCACAGACGCTCTATCGTGCCCAGCAGTGAATAGTGATTGTAAGGAGCAGCCACGCTCTGGTGATGCTCGCCTAGCGACGTGATGACGATGGCCGGAGCACGCGCGCCGCCGA
>CAZTTW010000696.1:0-3228 GCA_964616265.1 uncultured Myxococcales bacterium
CAACTCCGAGCGCCTCAAGCGCGATCTGGCCAGCTTGGGCGTCTTCGACGCGCGAATGTCGCTTTACCTGCTGGTCAAGCTGCGTGAGCAAGCCGTGATGGGCTTCTCCGGCTTCGAAGCCCGCCAATACAGTCTGTTTCCCCGGTTCGGCGAAGACATGGGACGTGCGGTCGGCTTGCAACACCTTCTGTGCGCCTACGCTTACCGCGAGATCGTCGCAGGTCGCTTGACCCACGCCGATATTCCAGACGACCCAACCCTGGAAAGCGAGCGCCGTCAGGTCGTCTTCGATTGCGCCATCGGGCTGCCCACCTTCTTCGTCCACGAGGCAACGAGCAATCACCTTCTTTCGAAGATACTGTCCCGCACGCGGGGTATTCGCCCGAGCCGTCGCTATCCTGGTTACCGACGGGTGGTCACCGACGAGTACCGCCGGGGACTTGTGCGCACCGTGCGCGAAGATGCGCCCGACCTCGTCGAAGCACTTGGTGCGGGCGAGCTTTTGGGCGAGCTCGACCAGCGTTTGGTCGACCCGCCGACCTGCGCCTCGCACCAGCTCCTGGGCGGCATTCTCGCAGAGGCGGGCGCGCGCGATCCCATGCGGGTCGAGGCCCGGAGCTTCAATCTGGCCGCCGAGCGCTACTACCGTGGACCCTTGCGTCGCGCGCAGATCCAAGAGGCACTGCAGCTCTTGCGTGAAGAGCTCTCCCCGGCCGCCGCCCGTCTGTGGGGAGTGCAATGGGGAGATCTCGGCTTGTTGGCCAATCCCGACGCCTATCTTGCAGCCGTGCAAAACGAGTTGGTCGAGGACCGACTCAATACCGAGGAGATCGTCCGCCTCATCAGTTTGGTTCTGGCGGTTACCACGGCCCAGGAAGGAGTGACACTCGACGATGTTTGATAGCTCTGGTCCACACCAGTATGTCGACCGTGTCTCGCGCGGCGTGCGCAATGAGCGCTTGTTCTGGGACAGTGCGATTCGTTTTCTCTATTCTCCCGTGAGGGAGCGGGCGCCGCGCCTGTTCGAGGCTATGACCAGTCCGCGAATGTCTTCGTTTCTGGGCTTTCTCAATTACGAATCGTTCGTGGGCCGTCGAGTTGCGGGCGGGCGACGTTTCATGCTCGACTGTGGAATCGACTGGACGGAATGTCTTGACTCGCCCGACGACCTGCGCACACTGAGCCAGATCTTCGAGCGAAAGATTCGCTACTGGGAGCGCCGGCCCATGACCACCGACCAAGGGGCGGTGGTAGCGCCCGCCGACTCACGCATGGTGTGGGGTTCCCTGCACGACAAGGCCCCGCTGTTCATCAAAGGGAAGTTCTTCGATATCGAAGAGCTCTTGGGTGGCGGCTCGACGTGGCGGCGTTTTGCCGACGGTGACTGGGCCGTGTTTCGTCTGACACCGGAGAAGTATCACTACAGCCATGCGCCAGTGTCTGGGCTAGTGCAGGATTTCATCGCGCTCGACGGCGCCTGCCACGCGTGCAATCCGACGGCGGTCGTCGAGGTGGTCACGCCCTACTCGAAAAACCGTCGCCACGTCACGCTCATCGATACCGACGTTCCCGGCGGCACCCGGGTGGGGTTGGTGGCCATGGTGGAAGTCGCGGCCTTGATGATCGGCGACATCGTTCAATGCTATAGCGCCGAGAAATACCGTGGCCCTCAGGAGGTCCGGCCGGGGATCTTCCTGCGCCAAGGCTCGCCCAAGAGTCGCTATCGCCCGGGTGGTAGCACCGACGTCCTTCTCTTCGAGCGCGATCGCATTTGCATGAGTCCAGACCTCTTGTGTGCGCAACAGCGCACCGACGTGTCGAGCCGCCTTTCCCGCGCTTTCGGCGCTCCGCTGGTCGAGACCGAGGTGCGCGTACGATCAACCATTGCAACCATTGCAACCATTGCAACCATTGCAACCAGCGCCAATCGAGTGCCATGACCGCCAACTTTGGCTTCACCATTGTGTTCGCCGCCCTCGACGTGGCTATTCTCACCTGGGGTTTGCGCGTCTTGCCCCGCGAGCACATGCAGATTTTGGCGTCGATTCCCCGCCGCCGAAAAGAAGACGGCGAATGGCAGGCGCTCAATCTGACGTGGTACGGGGCACTGCAGGCAGTATCGATGACGTCTGCAGTCGTCCTCGCTCTGCTCTTGGCGGGGGCTGCCCGCGTCCCGTTCCTTTCTATGGTTCTTACCGTTGGCGTGGTGCTTGCCGCTGCCTTGCCAGCTGCTGGTCTAGTCGCTCGCTTGGTCGAACGCCAGCGCGGGACGTTCACGGTCGGCGGGGCGGTCTTCGTCTCTACGCTGCTTGCGCCGTGGACTGCCCTGCTTGTGGACCTCGTGCTAGGCGGCGACAACGCTCTTCCGGCGGTAGCAGCGCTGGCCGTGGCGTATCCCTTTGGCGAGGGCATGGGGCGACTGGCGTGCATCAGTTTCGGTTGCTGCTACGGTCGCCGATTGGCTGACTGCGGGCCGCGTGTGCGAGCTTGGTTCGGGTGGCGACCCGCCGTGATCGTGGGCCCTACCCGCAAGGCCTCCTACGCGGGCCACTGCGAAGGCGAATCGCTCGTACCCGCACCCGCGCTTTCTGCATTGATTCTGTCTGCGTCAGCCCTTAGTGGCGTGCCCCTCTACTTAGCTGGCCACTTTCGAGCTGCCGTCGCGCTTTCCCTCGGCGTGGCTTTCGCGTGGCGTTTCGCCAGCGAGTTCTTGCGCGCCGACTATCGAGGCGAGGGCCGATTGAGTGCGTATCAATGGATGGCACTTGGGTGCCTCGCCTACACCCTCGCCGTTCTTCCTTTCGCTTCCGAGTCGGCGCGCTCGCCCGATATTCGGGTGGGATTGCCCGTACTGGCCTCGCCCGTCGTCACGGTTGGGCTGGCGATACTGACGATCGTCGTATTCCTGTATTTCGGAGTCAGTCGAGTCACCACCGCCAGCATCCGGCTCGAAGTACGGCGACCGTAGCTACTGCCAGCTGCCGGCCCTCGGGGCGAGCCGGCAGCCGTCAGCCCGCCGTCTAGATGATCCCGCGATGCCGCAATCGCATGATTTGGGCTCGTACGCCGTCCAGACCGGAGGACGTGTAGATGATATACAAGCGTTCGGCGCTCAGGTGCGCGAGGACTGGATTGCGATAGTGGGTGTTGTAGCGGGTGGTGTCGCTCGGATCGTAGCCGAACGACGCCGCCAAGTTGGCGAGGAGAATCTGCGCGACGGCGACTGCC
>CAZTTW010000697.1:0-3227 GCA_964616265.1 uncultured Myxococcales bacterium
CCTTGAAGGCCTGGAAGTCGTAGGTCGTGGTGTTGGTCTGACCGCCACTGATGTCCGAGATGATGAGACCGAAGGCTTTCTTCTGGCGTTTGATCTCCTCGAGAAGCATCTGCTTGAGCGTGGCATAGGGCACTACCTTGTCCGAACGAACGATGGTGCTCGCCATGCGGCCGATGGGATCGAGGGTGCCTTCGGAGCGGCCGTGACCGTTGGATTCGAGCGAGCCCTTCACCGGTGTGCGACTCTTGAGGTAGTTGCGCAAGATGCCGTGGTCGACCAAGGTCACCGGGCGCGCGAACACCCCTTCGTCGTCGAAACGGTAGTAGCCGTTCAGCGATACGTTGCCGACTTTGCGCATCGTCGGATCGTCGAGCACGCTGATGAACGACGGAAGGATAGGATTGCCGATTTGGCCTTTGAACGTGGCGCCTTCCTTGTTGTCGTTCTGGCGCTCGCCTTCGAGGCGGTGGCCGAGCGCCTCGTGGAAGAAGACGCCGGCCGACTCGGGCAGCAGAATTGCCGGGCCGTTGAACGGATCCAGCATGGGGGCTGCGCACAGGCGTTTGACCTCGTCGGCAAGCTGGGTCGCGGTCCGGACCAACTCGGCCTCGTCGGGCATTTCGGCTTCACTCGCGCCGTAGAAGCTCTTGAAGTGGTTGACCAGCAGGCCGTCCTTGGCGCGCGCCGAAGCCAGCAGCTGAATCGAGTAGATGAGCCGCTCGTTCACCAATTCGGTGCCTTCGGTGGTCACGATGGTGCGCGTCTGGTGGTCGACGGACATCTTGATCTGCGAATCGAAGATCTCGGGAAACGTCTTGAAGAAGGCCGATACGCGCCGCAGCCGATCGGCCCAGCCGGCGCGGTCGAAGTGCACGGTCAGCGGCGGATCCACCGAGCGCGAGAACTTTTCCCGGGAAAAACTCGGCATCTTTTCGTCCTCGACCATCTTGCTGACGCGGGTGCCGCGCTTCTTATGCAGCGCCGCCAGGGCTTGCTTGTAGCGCGCATCGGTCTGCAGCCACATGGTCGCGCGCAAAGCATCGACGTCGTTGTCGACCGGAGCGTAAACCGGCGGCTCCCAGCGGTCGTAGTCGTCCATGTCGAAGGTCTTCTCGGCCGAGTCGTCCGCGGTGTTGTCGAACTGGTAGCTGCCGACGCGCACCTCGACGGCGGCTTGGCGCACGTTCTGGTAGCTGTCGTCGAAGACCGCGCCGAAGCGCGCGCCGAGATCGTAGTCGTCGTATTCGCGCACCAGGTAGCGGATGAAGTAGGGCGGGTCTTCGCCAGCCAAGTGAAGCTTTTGCTTCGAACGGTCGAGCTCCTGCTTGAGCGCATCGAGCACCACGAGACGAGAATCCTTGTTAGCGGCAGGCTTGGCCGGCGCTGCGGCAACGTGCTCGCCGAGGAGGAACAGGGGCAGGATGGCAAGGGTCTTGAGAGCGGGTGGCATGATTATCCCCGTCAGTCTGACCGTTTCTGATTGGCAAAGAAAGCGCTATGGTTGGGCCATGGCGACGATCAACACGAACTATCAGAAACTTCAGGCCGGCTACTTGTTCCCGGAAATCGGCAAGCGCGTGCGAAACTTCGCCGCCGCCAATCCATCCGCTCGCATCATTCGCCTGGGAATCGGCGATGTGGTCCTGCCGCTGCCGCCGCCCATCGTGGACGCCATCAAGGTCGCCGCCGACGAGATGGGCCGCAAAGACACCTTCCGCGGCTACGGCCCCGAGCAGGGTTACGACTTTTTGCTGGATGCCGTGGCGGCCCATTTTCGCAGCCAGGGCGCCGAGGTGGCTCCCGACGAGATTTTCGTGTCGGACGGCTCGAAGTGCGACACGGCGAACATCCAGGAGATCTTCGGTAGCGACAACGTGATCGCGGTAACCGACCCGGTCTATCCGGTTTACGTCGACACCAACGTCATGGCGGGACGGACCGGGACAGCCGATGGCAATGGCCGCTACGGCAAGCTCGTGTACCTGCCGACCACGGCAGAAAATGGCTTCGAGCCGGCCTTGCCGAGCCAGCACGTCGATCTGATTTACCTGTGCTCGCCCAACAACCCGACGGGCGCGGTGATGTCGCGGGCCTCGCTTCAGCGCTGGGTCGACTATGCGCAAAAAGAGGGCGCTGTTATCCTTTTTGATGCTGCCTATGAGGCTTTCATTCGCGAGCCCGGCCTGGTGCACAGCATTTTCGAAATTCCGGGCGCTCGCAAGGTCGCCATCGAGTTTCGCAGCTTTTCGAAGACGGCGGGCTTTACCGGCACGCGCTGCGCGTTCACGGTCATTCCGAAGGAGCTGTGCGCCCGCGACGGCGATGGCAACGCGGTTGCCTTGCACGGCCTGTGGAACCGTCGCCACACGACCAAATTCAACGGCGTCAGCTACCCCATCCAGCGCGCCGCCGCGGCCGCGTTTTCTCCCGAAGGGAGTCAGCTGGTGAAGGCCAACATCGACTATTACATGGAGAACGCCCGCATCATCCGCGAGGGTCTCGGTAAGGCCGGCTACCGCGTGCACGGCGGCGAGAATGCGCCCTACATCTGGCTGCGCGTGCCCGAGGGTACGACCTCGTGGCAATTCTTCGACCGCTTGCTTGCCGAGGCCAACGTGGTCGGCACCCCCGGTTCCGGCTTCGGAAGCTGTGGGGAGGGCTATTTCCGACTATCCGCGTTCGGTTTTCGGGAAAACGTGCAAGAAGCCGTGGAGCGAATTCGGACGAAGCTGCACGCGTAGTCGAAGCGCTCGGAACCTGCGCGCCGACCGTGCTATCGTGGGCGGCGGACAATCCAAGAAAAGGTGACCATGACCAAGAAAGATTTCAGCGACGTGCTGGCCAAGATTCCTTACGGTGTTTCCATCGTGACCATGGGCCGCGGCGGTGCCGCCGTTGAAAACGGGTTGACCGTATCTTGGATGAGCCAGGCATCGTTCGATCCGCCCATGCTGATGATTGCGGTCGACAAGCTCCACTACAGCGTCGACCTGCTCCGCAGCACCAAGAATTTCTGCGTGAATCTTTTGGGCGACGATCAAACGGCATTGGCGGGCCGGTTTGCCAAACAAGCCACCACGGCCGAAGCCAAGCTGGAAGGCGTTGCCCAGCGGCCGGCCGACAGTGGCGCGGCAATTCTGACTGATTCGGTCGCCTACTTCGACTGCGAGGTCACGGCCATGGTCGAGGCCGGCGACCATCTCCTCGTCATCGGCAAGATCGAGGAC
>CAZTTW010000698.1:0-3220 GCA_964616265.1 uncultured Myxococcales bacterium
GAGCCGGCGTTGGAAGCGTTGGTCTCCCAGTTGTACGCCGAGAGACGGTTCCCGCCCACCCGGGTGAGCGTTAGGTTTTTGGCAGCCGCCGGCAACGTGTAGTCGTTGGTGCCGTAGATGTAACGGGAGATCGGGTGAATGGCGCTGGTGCTGTCGATGGTGAAGACCACCGACGTGGTGGTTGGCGCGGCATCCGCCGTGGACGCGGCATCCGTAATCGCCGTTCCGCTGTCGGTTCCCGGGCTACCGCTGCCAGCGCAAGCAACCACGAAACTACTAATGAGCACGAGAAATCCGCCAGCTCGATACATGCTTTCGTAACACCCCCGCATGGTGGTTCGGGAAGCACAGACCGATCGAATGCCGATAGCCAAAACGATTTAGACCTTGTTTTCCGCAGGCCAGGCGCGCAAGCGAACCTTGCCGCCTTCCACCGCGACTTCCAGCCGCAGTCGCTCGCAACCCTTCTCCTGCAAAATCTTGGGCAGCTGCTTGCCGAGTCGCTGCCGTAGCGTCTCCTTGGGAATAGCCTGCGCCTCGATGCCGAGCTCGCGGTGCGCTTGCAGGTAGCGCTGGAACGCACCTTCGAAATCGCGATCGGCCACGCCGGCCAGCGGAGGCGCCGCGGAAGGCGCCGCCGCGTCGGGGGACGGCGAACGACGAGCGAACGCCGGAATGGGCGGCGGCGACGCGCGAGGCGGAAGTGGAGGCGGCACAGCCGGCGGCTTTGCGAAAGCAGTAGGCGGTGCCGGCGTAGCCGCGGCCGTCGGCGCAACCATCGAGGACGGTGTCGAGACGCCGAGCTTGGCATCGCTGGGTACCGCCGCTTCGGGCGCGACCGCGCGCTCGCCCGAGCTTTTCTTTTTCACACTCGAGCGGTGGCGGGCCACGAATGCCTTCACGCGATTCTTGGGAATGCCGAGCGCCAGTGCTTCCGCTTCGGTGATGACACCGCCCCGTTCGGCCAGATGCCGCTGGGTGCGGGCGACGTCCCGCCGAAAGGTTCCTGCCTCGATCTCGCGCATGGTTCGGTTCCAGTAGGTCGACTGCAAAACCCACCGCTGACTCAGCGACTGAAAACGAAACCGGAGCGCCGAGGCGACGATGGAAACCTGCTGCATTTCCAGCATCAGGCGGTTCATCTCACGTCGTGCCGTGTCGGGCGGAATCCGCTCCATGCCCATGAAATAGGACTCGTACATGGAGCGCAGGCGATCCATCTTCTTTTCCATCTCGCCCAGCCGAGCTTCAATGCCCTCGCGCGTGAGCTGAAACGTAAAGGCGCCCGCCTTCTTCACGAAGCGATCTTACTGCCGCCCCGCGCGGCGGTCCATAAACGGCCGGCGCATGTTAAGAGTCTGTTGTGACGTTAACCCTTTGGGCCATCGCGGTCGTCGCTCTGCTTGGCGTGCTCATTCTGGCGCACGAGCTGGGCCACTTTCTCGTGGCCAAGCTCTTCGGCGTGAAGGTTCTGCGCTTCTCGTTCGGCTTCGGGCCGCGCCTCTTCGGGTTCACCGTCGGCGCTACCGAGTATCGCTTGTCCCTCGTCCCGCTCGGTGGCTACGTGCGCCTGCTCGGCGAAGACGCCAGCGAGGCAGTTCCCGACCAAGACTACGACCGCGCACTCTTCGCCCGCCCGCTGTGGCAGCGCTACGCCATCGTGATCGCCGGCCCCATCTTCAATCTCCTTCTGCCGGTCGGGATCTACTTCGTTCACTACGTCGGGCAAAAGACGCTGCTGTCGCCCACCGTCGGCACGGTCATCGCCGGCTTGCCCGCCGACAAGGCGGGCCTTCTGCCCGGCGACCGCGTGGAAACCGTCGACGGAAAATACATCCGCTACTGGGAAGAGCTGGAAGAAGTCATCGCCGAGGCACCGGGCAAGACCATGCGCTTCGGTATTCGTCGCGGCAACATCGCCGAAGAACGCGACGTCACGGCGGGCGTCAACGTACGCAAGGATCTGCTCAATCTCAACGAAACCGTCGGTTGGATCGGTGTCTCGCCCCGCTTCCAACTGCCGGAAGTGGGCATCGTCGATTTGACCTCTCCAGCAGCTCAGGCCGGCCTGCGAACCTTCGACTACATCATTTCGGTGAACGGGTCGCCCGTATCGCATTGGGCGGAGTTCGAGCGCGCCGTTGCCCGCGCGGGTGCCTCGCCTCTGCGCATCACGTACCTGCGCGGCACGCACTCGTCACTCCCGTTCGTCCACGTTGAAATTCAAGAGCCGGGCTCCGCCGTGGTTCTGCCGCAGCCCGTGCTCGCCACGAGCGGCAGCCGCCACTACGAGACGGGCATCCAGTCGTCCGAGCTTTTCGTCTATTCGGTCGAGCCCGGCAGCCCCGCGGATCGCATTGGACTGCGGCGCGGAGATCAACTACTGGCGCTCGATGGCCAGCCCATCTTGCATTGGAACCTGCTCCGCCAGCGCCTGGCCTCCGAGCCGGAGCGTACGTTCCATATCGTGTGGGCGACGCCGGGCGGATTGCAGAGACAGGCGGACTTCAAACAGGAGCTGCGCTCGGAGATCGATGCCTACCGGCAGGAGGAACAGCGTTTGGTTTTCGGCGCGTCCAATCGCTTTGCCTGGAAGACCGCGGATCCGGTACCGATTCGCAATCGCTTTGGCTATGCCCTCGGCCACGCGCTGACCCGCACCGGGGAAATCGTGACGTTCACGGCGCAGGGCTTTTTCCAGATCATCCGCGGCGAGATGTCGCCGCAGTCGCTGGGCGGACCGCTCACCATCGGATACGCCGCCGGCGTCGCAGCCGAGCAAGGGCTTGCCCAGTATTTGTGGCTGATGGCGCTACTCAGCATCAACATCGGGCTGCTCAACTTCCTGCCCATCCCAATTCTCGACGGTGGCCTGCTGTTGTTCTTCACCATCGAGCTGTTCAAGCGCCGGCCTCCGTCCAAGCGCGCGCGCTCGATTACGACGTATATCGGTGTGGTCGTCGTCGTACTCTTGGTATTGTTTGCGCTCAAGAACGACGTCGTTCGTTTCTTCTTGCCACGATGACAGCTTCTTCCAACTTGCTCCTCGCCTTCGACACTTCCACCCCCACCGCCCGTGTGGCGCTGTTTACCGCTGCCGGCCAGTGCCTCGCCCTACGCGAGAAGACGGCAGCCCGCCATTCGGCGAACCTACTCGCTCTGTGCGACGAGGTTCTGCGCGACGGTGGCGTCAGGCCCGCCGAGCTGGAGGCGATCGCGT
>CAZTTW010000699.1:0-3218 GCA_964616265.1 uncultured Myxococcales bacterium
GGAGGCCAAACCGCCCTCAATCTCGCCGTCGACCTCGCCGACGCCGGCATCCTCGACCGCTTCAATGTCGAGCTCATCGGCGCCAAACTTGAAGCCATCAAGAAAGCCGAAGACCGCCTCCTGTTCAAGCACGCGATGAAGAAAATCGGCCTCGAGCTGCCGCAATCGCAGCTAGTGAATTCCATCGACAAAGGTCTGGAATTCGCCGCCCGCATCGGCTACCCCGTAATCCTGCGCCCCAGCTTCACCATGGGCGGCGCCGGCGGCGGCATCGCCTACAACCGCGAAGAAGCTGAAGAAATTCTCGAGCGCGGCATCGACCTCTCGCCCGTCCACGAAGTCCTGGTCGAAGAAAGCGTCCTCGGCTGGAAAGAATTCGAGCTCGAAGTGATGCGCGATCAGGCGGACAACGCCATCATCGTCTGCTCCATCGAAAACTTCGACCCCATGGGCGTGCACACCGGCGATTCCATCACCATCGCGCCGGCCATGACCTTGACCGACAAGGAATACCAGGTCATGCGCGACGCCTCGCTGGCGGTCATTCGCGAGATCGGCGTCGAGACGGGTGGGTCCAACATCCAGTTCGCCGTCAATCCCAAGAACGGCGACATGATCGTCATCGAGATGAACCCGCGCGTGTCGCGCAGCTCGGCCCTGGCGTCCAAGGCGACCGGCTTCCCCATCGCCAAGATCGCCACCAAGCTGGCCGTGGGCTACACGCTCGACGAGCTGCCGAATGATATTACTCGCGAGACCAAGGCCTGCTTCGAGCCGACCATCGACTACGTAGTCACCAAGGTTCCGCGCTTCGCCTTCGAAAAGTTCCCGGGCGCGGATTCCACGCTCGGCCCGCAGATGAAATCCGTCGGCGAGGTCATGGCCATCGGCCGCACCTTCCGCGAGTCGCTCGGCAAAGCGCTGCGTTCCCTCGAAATCGGCCGCTGGGGCTTCGACCTGGAAAAGGCGCCGCCGCTCGACGAGCTCAAACGCCTGATTCACGAGCCCGGCCCGGATCGACTGTGGCAATTGGCCGAGGCGCTACGCGCAGGGCTTTCGATCGACGAGGCGTACGCACTGACCTCCATCGACCCGTGGTTCCTGGAGCACATCGATGCGCTGGTGAAGGAAGATGAGTCCGCCCGCAAGGACGGCGCCAAGCTGCTCGACGATCCGGTGTCCCTCGCCCGTCGCAAGCGCATGGGCATGTCCGATCGTCGTTTGATGAAGCTGGCCGGCGTGAAGGAAGAAGACGTCCGCCAGGCGCGCATTCGGCACGGAATTCGTCCGGTCCTCAAGCGCGTCGATACCTGCGCGGCCGAGTTCGAAGCGCACACTCCCTACCTTTATTCGACGTACGAAACCGGCAACGACGCCGAGCCGGTCGCCGAGTCAGAGTCGCGCCCGACCGGCAAGAAGAAGATCGTCATCCTGGGCGGCGGTCCAAACCGCATCGGCCAGGGCATCGAGTTCGACTACTGCTGCGTGCACGCGGTGCAGGCGCTGCGGGAAGACGGCTACGAGACCATCATGGTCAACTGCAATCCCGAGACGGTGTCCACCGACTACGACACTGCCGATCGCCTCTATTTCGAGCCGCTGACCCGCGAAGATGTCCTCGAGATCATCGACGCCGAAAAGCCCGAAGGCGTGATCGTGCAGTTCGGCGGGCAGACGCCGCTGCGCTTGGCGGTGCCGCTGCAGAAAGCCGGCGTGAGGCTGCTCGGTACCAGCGCCGACGCCATCGATCGCGCCGAAGATCGCCAGCGCTTTGGCGAGCTGGTCACCAAGCTCGGCCTGCGCTCGCCCGCGTGGGGCACGGCGCACGGTTTGGAAGAAGCGCGGGTTATCGCCGAGCGCATCGGCTACCCCGTAATGGTGCGCCCCTCGTACGTGCTCGGCGGACGCGCCATGGAAATTGTGTACGACGCCTCGGGCCTCGAGACTTTCGTGGGTCGCGCGCTCGAAGCCGGCCGCAAGGAAAGCCTGGCTTCCGGCGGTGGCAAAGGCGACGAATCGGCGCCCATCCTCGTCGATCAATTCCTCAACGATGCCATCGAGGTCGACGTGGACGTCGTGGCCGATGGTCACGACGCGATCATCGGCGGCGTGATGGAACACATCGAAGAAGCCGGCATCCACTCGGGCGACTCGGCCTGCGCGCTGCCGCCCTTCTCGCTGCCCGCGGCGACCATCGAGGCCATCAAGGAGCAGTCCCGCGCCCTGGCCCGCGAGCTCGACGTGCGCGGCCTCATGAACGTGCAGTTCGCCGTTCCCCGCGACGGGCGCGGCATCTTCATCCTGGAAGTGAACCCGCGCGCCTCGCGAACCGTGCCCTTCGTGTCCAAAGTCATCGGCGTGCCGCTGGCCAAGCTGGCGGCCAAGATCGCCGCCGGCAAGACCTTGCGCGAAATGGGCATCAAGGAGGTCGTGCCCAAGCACATCGCGGTCAAGGAAGCCGTCTTCCCGTTTGTGAAGTTCGGCGGCGTCGACGTGCTGCTCGGCCCCGAGATGCGCTCCACCGGCGAAGTCATGGGCATCGACCGCAGCTTCGAGGCGGCCTTCGCCAAGAGCCAGCTCGCGGCCGGTATGCGCTTGCCGGTTCCCAGCGACGACAAGCCCAAGACGGCTTTTCTCGCGGTCCGCGACGCCGACAAGGACCTGGCAATTCCCGTCGTGCGCAACCTGATCAAGCTCGGCTTCCGCATCATGGCTACGGGTGGAACCCACACCCGGCTGTCCGCCGCCGGATTGGCCTGCGAGCGGGTCAACAAGGTGAGCGAAGGCCGGCCTCATTGCGTGGACCGCATTCTCGACGGCGACGTTCACCTGGTGGTCAACACCACGGCGGGCTCGGCGTCGATCAAGGACTCCTTCTCCATCCGCCGCACGGCCCTCATGCGCGGCCTGCCCTACTACACCACCATGTCCGCAGCCCGCGCCGCAGCCGACGCCATTGCACGGCTGAAGGCGGGAAGCATCCAAGTCTGCTCGCTCCAGGAATACCAACATGGCTGATCGCTTTCCCATGACCCCGGCGGGACAGAAGAAGCTGCGCGACGAGCTCAAGCGACTGCGCGAAGTCGAGCGGCCCAAGAACGTGCTCGACATCGAGACGGCACGCGCCCACGGCGACATTTCCGAAAACGCCGAGTATTCGGCTGCCAAAGAGCGCCAGGCCTTCATCGAGGGCCGCATGCGCGAGATCGAAGGCACCA
>CAZTTW010000700.1:0-3211 GCA_964616265.1 uncultured Myxococcales bacterium
CTCTCTATGTCGACAAGGGCTATCACGCCATGGGCTTCACGGGCACGACTGACGGCTGACATGTCCGGAGCTGTAAGAAACTCTCCGCAATTTCGACATAGGAAGTATAGTGTGGGCGGGAGGCGCCCGTGCGCACGCTTGAATCTTTGTCTGGCATCCTGACCGCGCTACTTGCGGCGAGTCCGTTCGTGCCGGCCAGGGTGTGGGCAGCAGAGCCGCCTGCCATCGCCGAAGCGGCCGCCGATCGCATGATCGGGCTCAACCGGCGAGCGTATATCGAGATCCGGGAGCAGCACTTTCAGGCGGCGAAGTACCATCTGTCCGAAGCGCTCGTCATCAGCGAAACCGCGGGGCTCGAAGGCGACGAGATGACAGCGCGAACGTACGTGCACTTGGCCGTCGTGCACCTGGCAGGTTTCAAGGATCGCGAAGAGGCGCTTCGCGATTTCAAGCGGGCGCTCAAGATCAATCCCAACATCACCATCACGCCCGGGCTCGAATCGCCAGCCTTGAAGAGGGCCTACCTGCAAGCGCGCGAAGAGTTGGGGCTGCCGCCGAATCCGGATGCGACCGCTCTTCTTTCACCACGCACGGCAGGCGAAGCTTCGGCGAACGAAGGCTCGTCGTCCGAGCTCACCTGGCCGGCACTGCCGTCTTTGTTGTCTGGGGTTGCGACCGCCGCGGCAGAAGCATCGGATGAGCCCGACGTGCCCGCGCGCGTTCCCCTGCCCGTCTATTGCCCGCTGCCCTTCGACGTGCCCGCCGACCAGGAAGTAGTCGTACGCTGTATCACCCAGAAGCAACAGAAGAAAGCCAGCGCGGTCTTCCACTACCGACGGCACGGCGATGGCGAGTACACGCGGATCCCCATGCAGCGAAGCTCGAAGGGGTGGCTCGTGGCCGTGATTCCCGCGCGGGTTCTGCACGGCAAGTCCCTGGTCTTTTTTGTCGAGGCACGCATTCCGCTGTTGCCGGAGCCGATCTTCTTCGGCCACGCGGAAAACCCCAACCTATTGCCTGTCCGCGCGCCGGTCGGCGCCGACGACGCCATCGAAGAGGCCGAACCCGTCGCAGCACCCTCTTCCGAGCAGGCAGCAGACGGGCCTGGGCGCCTCGGACGACTGCGAGCGCCCGACACGTGGTGGTTTGCTCTGGCCGGCGGAAGCGGCGTCGCTTACCACGGTCGCGAAGTCGTGGACAGCAATTCGAGCGCGACGGGAACAACGTTGCCGGTTCACGTTCGCTCGGGCTTTTCCGCCACGTCGCTTTTTCACGTCGAGCCGGAGATTGGCTATCAGGTGAGCCGGCGATTCGCGCTCTCGGTGATGGGACGCTACCAATACGCGCCGAAAGACTCCGACGGCTACGCACCCGCCGCGAATGAGCACCCCATCGTCACCTCGGCGTTCGC
This sequence comes from uncultured Myxococcales bacterium, assembly GCA_964616265.1. Taxonomy (GTDB): domain Bacteria; phylum Myxococcota_A; class Polyangia; order Fen-1088; family Fen-1088; genus Fen-1118. The sequence goes on from CAZTTW010000700.1 coordinate 1,412, forward strand.
GGCTTTCGCGCGCGCCCACCTCGCGCTTCTCGCGCACGGACGCTTCGAGGCCAGCGCCTCGGTAGGCGCGGGAGGCGGAACCAGCTTTCTCGCCGTCGTGCCCAAGCAATGCGACGACGACAGCTGCACCCTCAATCACAGCGACACGGTTCACGGAAGCGCCTTCGGCTTGCTCGGCGGCGTGGGCGCGCTTTACACCGTGGCCAACCACCTCGGAATCGTCTTCGACGTCAAAGAAATCGTGACTCTGCCGAGAAGCATGGCGGCTACCGAGGTCAGCCTTGGCGTGATGGTAGCGCAGCAGCTGCGGAGCGAGAACTATCGAGAATCGTGGCACTAGCGATGCAGGCAGATCCGTCTTCGCTCATTCGCGACCAAGTGCTGGTCCATTATCCCGCGTGGAAGGACGCCAACGTCTCCACGCTTGGAAACGGGCTCATCAACCAAACCTTCTTGGTCCAAAGCGGCGCGGCGGCGGCCGTCTTGCAACGGCTGGCGCCGATTTTTTCGCCCGTTATCAACGAGAACATCGCCGCCGTCACCGCGGCCTTGGCCGCTGCGGGCCTTGCGACACCGCGGCTCATTCCAACCAGCGATGGCCGGCTGTGGGTCGACCTGGCGGAAAGCGGCGTGTGGCGACTGCAGACGTTCGTCGCCGGCACGTCGTTCGACAAGGTGCAAAGTCCGGCGCAAGCCGAGGCCGCCGGAGCACTCGTCGCGAAGTTCCATGCTGCCGTCGAGAACCTGCAACACGGGTTTCAGGGCCTGCGCGAAGGCGTCCACGATACGCCGAGGCACCTGGCGCGGTTGCAGGAGGCACTCGCAGCGCACGCGCACCATCGGCTGTACGAGTCGGTTGCGCCGGTAGCCGCCAAGATTCTGGGGCGAGCACAAGCTCTGACGCCACTGCCCGTGCTGCCGCCTCGGATCTGCCACGGCGATCTCAAGCTGAACAACATCCTCTTCGCCGGCCCGACGGCGCCCGATTCCGAGCGCGCCCTTTGCCTCATCGATTTGGACACCGTCGGACCTATGGCGCTTGCTTACGAGCTCGGCGACGCCTGGCGATCGTGGTGCAACCGCAGCGGTGAAGATGCTACCGCCGCTCGTATCGACCTCGACGTCTTTCGCGCTTCGTACGCGGGCTATGCCGGAGCGATGGACCGAGCGCTCACGCTCGATGAACGGAGCGCGCTGCTCAGCGGCGTCGAATGGATCAGCCTGGAGTTGGCCGCGCGCTTCGTCGCCGATGCGCTCTTCGAGAGCTACTTCGGCTGGGATCCGCAGCGCTTCGGTAGCCGCGGCGAGCACAACCTCGTGCGCGGCCGCGGCCAACTCGCTCTGCACGAAGCCTTCGTCGCCACGCGGCCCGAACGCGCCAAAATCCTCAGTATTTGAGGAACTAGACGCGCACGCGGCCGAGGCCGTCCATCAGCGAGGCAAACTCGTCGTAGGTGAGACTCTGATCGCCGTCGGAGAGCGCCTTGTCTGGGTCGGGATGGACTTCGATGCTCACGCCGTGCGCACCGCAGGCGCGCGCCGCCCACGCCATGGGCGCAACGTATGCGCGACGGCCGGTGCCGTGGCTGGGATCGACGATGATGGGCAAGTGCGTTCGCTCGCGCAGCACGACCACGGCCGACAAATCCAGCGTGTTGCGAGTCGCGCTTTCGAAGGTGCGAATTCCTCGCTCGCAGAGCACCACCTGCCCATTGCCCTGGGCAAGAATGTACTCCGCAGCCGCAAGCCATTCTTCGATGGTGCTGGACATGCCGCGCTTGAGGAGCACCGGACGATCGA
>CAZTTW010000701.1:0-3204 GCA_964616265.1 uncultured Myxococcales bacterium
GGCGGAACATGCGCGAGCGCAACCTGGGCTGGCGCCTCGACTATGTGCTGGCCAGTAAAGACGTTGCGGCGAAGGCCGTGCGTGTGACCGTCGAGCGCGAGGGAAACACGAGCGATCATGGCCCCGTCATCGTCGAGCTAGAGCTGGACAAGGTCGCAACATCCGGCTGATTTGCGTGTAGCACTTTGTGCAGCCGGTTCGAATGGCCGGCTGTGACGGGTGCGGGATCACAGCGAGAGGACAACTTGTTCTCACGTTTTGTATCCTGCTGGCATAATGCCGCCAATGGCAGGCGTCTTGGACAAGAACAGTCGGAGCTGTCTGCTGGTTGGCATCGCGGGAGAGCTTTAGCAGCGCTTGGGTTCGGCCGACAAAAATCCCATCCGCGCGGTCGCGACCAGCACGACAGGCTGTCTGCGCAGGTGGCGAGGAACCCGAAGCCTCGTCTGCATCTTCACGGTGCTCGCGTACCTAACCGTGGCAGGGCGCCTTGCCTTGGCCGCGCCGGATTCGTCGGCTGACGCCACCGCCACGACCGACCCCGCGGATCCGACACCTGCCACCTCGTCCAAGCCTCATCGGTACTTCTACTTTGGCGTCGACTACGGTTCGCAAGCTCTCGAGAGCCCGCTTTGGGTCTTCGTGAACCGGGGCTACGACGTGCTCCAGGACCACATTGCAAGCCGCGACGTATTCAAGCTGCCGTACGCTTCCAACGGCGCCAACGTCGGCCGCAACGTCGTGAATCCATTCCCCGCTATCTCCGACGACGGATGGGGCAAGTTCTTGCGCCAAGAGATCTTTCCACTCAGTTACGGGAGCACCACCGCGCGCTGGACCCCCAACTATTCGCTTCACTTGATCGGCGGTGGAATGACCTACGCCGAGCTCGACGAGTGGTTCCAGGACCACGCGATTCCTCTGCCCAAGCTGTGGGCGGGTCTGACGGTGATGGCTGCCGCCTTTCTCAACGAGACGCTAGAGAATCACAATGTGGTTGGCTACAACACCGACGCGCTCGCCGACCTGTACGTCTTCGACCTCGGGGGAATTCTGCTTTTCAGCTTCGATTGGCCGCGTCGGCTTTTCAGCGAGACCCTCGTAATCTCCGATTGGTCGCTGCAGCCGGCGCTGACCTTGCCGGGCGGCGAGCTACACAACGTCGGCAACTACTTTGCGGCCAAGTGGCCGCTGCCTTTCTTTCCGCGTCTGCGACTGTTCAGCTGGTTCGGCGAAGCGACGACCTTCGGTTTGTCTTTCGCCATCGACGACGAACATTCCATCTCGGCCTGCGCCGGCGGTGCCGCCATTCACCTGGTCAATCAGGACACGCGCACGTTGCAAAACGTCGTCAGCTTCGCGCCGACCGCGGCCGTCTTCCTCGATCGCCGCGAGTCTTTGCTCGCCTCGCTGCAGGTCACCGACGTTGACGACTACTTCATTCACTTCAATCTCTATCCGCACGCGCTCACCCAGCGAGGGCCCAGTGCCGGCTTTTGGATGGTGGTCGACAAGCGCGGACACGTCGCCGCAGGGATCTCCATCTCGCGCCTTCTCGGTATGGGTGTCGGCTGGAGCAGCCTGTGAGCTTCTTCAACGAGGCTCGAAACCATAGACCCGGTAGCCGTCCTTTGCGAAGGCGGGATGCTCGACGATTTCGGGCGGCCACGCTAGCGCTTGCCCGGGTCGCGCGAGGAACCAGCGAATGCCCAGGCGCTGCGCTTCGGCGCGCACGGCGGCTTCGTCTTGCATCTGCATCAGCTTGGTGACCACCACGACACGCGATTCGAGCTCTTCGTTGCGAGCAAGGCGTAGGAACGTGCGCTCGACGTAGGCGCGCCGGCCGGACAGTGCCGAGACCAAGTAGTTCATGTCGAAGGATGAATCCTGAAACACGTCCCGACGGTCGTCGTGGGTGCGCAGGTAGTCGGCCGCCTGCAAGAGCGCCGTCGGAACCAGCACGTCGGATGCGCTGGGCATGGTCGAGATGCGCTGGAGGCCCGCCGCTTTGGCGGCAGGGAAAGCAAGCAGCCCGAAGACTAGCGACAGCAGGATCGGTCGACTGACACGATGGAGTCGTTGCGACCGAACAAGGGCCAAGCCGGCGAGCGCGCCGAGAGCAGTCACCACTACGAAGTACATCCAAACGAACGGGCGATGCGGTAGCTCTTCCGGCGTCGCGATGCCGCGATTGTCGAGCGCGAGCCCAAGGGCCATGACGAGAAAATTGAGAACGAACAGAGGCGGCAAACTGACGAGCGGATTCTTGAGGCGGCGCCACAGCACTGCCGTAGCGCCGAGCAAGAGCGGTGCAAACACGCCGAGCGCGGCGATCAGAAGGTAGGCTGCGCCCACTTCGACGTTCTGGCGCAACGAGTGTCGCAGACCCATGTAGCGGTCGAAAAACAGCCTGACCGATCCCGGATCGGCAAACGAATTGATCATGGCCAGCAGCTTACCGGTGGACGAACCATCGAGCCGAATCAGCGGCATCCCCGGCAACCACTGTACGATGCTCACGCCGAGGAGGTACACCGTTACCGCGGCCCCAAGCCACGGCAACCGCCAACGCAGCTTGATTCCGCGAAAGAAAAGCGGCGGCGCAAGGAGCAGCAAGAGAGCGTTCGCCACGAAGAACTGCGCCTTATACGAAACCGAGAGGGCAGCGATGATCCATCCGGCGAGCACCTGTAACGCCTTGCCGTCGAGACAGCCGCGCAGTACGAACAGCCAACCCACGGCAAGCATGGCCAGGCCAAACGTCGCGCCCGGCGAAATCTGGAGCAGCCAGTGATACGACATGAAGGTGTTGTGAAACCCCTGTTGCGCGCCATCGGGAAGCAGCAAGACGGCAGCGGCGGCGGCCAGCGCCGGCCACGGCCCGAGGAACGACGCCACCAGAACGTAGGCGCCAAGTCCGACGAAAAAGATCCCGAGCGGGACCATCAGCCCGCTGAACAAGGTGTAGCCCGACAGGCCCGAAATCTGTCTCACCAGACCCGGCGTCAGGTAGGCGGCGTAGTGGTAAAGCCGCGCGGGAACGCCCGCCATGCGGAAGTCCTCGATGGAGGCGGCGCCGTGCGACTCGGCAAAGATGCGCACGTGGACCGCGTGATAGAAGCCGTCGAGCCACGGTTTGATCAGGGTCGTGGCGCCTTTGGCCTGCATCGGCGCGAGCGAGTCGCGGCACCACAGCGTGGCGGC
>CAZTTW010000702.1:0-3196 GCA_964616265.1 uncultured Myxococcales bacterium
ACGAAGAAGCCGGAGCTGTCGTAGGCCCGGTTCACGCCCGAGGTTTGCACCACGAGCTTGCGTCCGCTTGCCGCCACTTGCGCGAAGTAGCTGGACAAACGCTGCGCTAATCGGGTGGCGAGCTGCTGGTGTTCGGCGGCGCCGAGCTGCGAGAGATTGCCGTACCCCGGCGCGGTGATGCCCGGGACGCCCGCGCCCAAGATGGTGTTTGCCTTGATGAAGGCTAGCAGATCCGGACCAAGCTGTTGGCCGAGCGGAGTCAGTGCGCCATCCGCCTGGGCCTTGAGCCACATATTGTAGACAGCCACGTCGGAGCCTTCGCTGGACATACCGCGGGCGCCGTGACGAGCGACGAGCTCGGTGTAGACCGGGCTGAAGCCAGCCGGCGCGGGCTCGTAGGTGGACGCGTTCTGCTGTTGCTGGTACAGCGTCTCGGTGGTGAGGTTGGCCAGCGCGGGGCAATTGAGCGTGACTTGAACCGTGGCGGACTTGGCAAGGCCCGTGGCGCTGTCGGCGACCGTGACGGTGAGTGCGAGCGGGATGGTGCCGCTGCCGAGAAGCGCGCAGTAGGCCGGATTGTAAAGTACGTCCGATGCGTCGCTGCCGACCTTGGCCGCGAAACGTCCCACCTCGGAGCCGCCACGCCCGTCATCCCAGGTGTAGCTCCAGCTCGAAGCGCTGACTCCATCGCTGGGAACGACCACCAGCTCGGGCTGCTGGCCGGGCGCGATGACCGTGGGCGAGGCTTGCACCGTGAAGAGAGGGGCCGAGGACGCCGTGAAGTCATATTGAACGCTGGCGCCAAGAGCATCCGTCACGATGACCGAGACGGTGTAGCTGGCGCTGGCCGCGGCCGGGGCCGTCCACACGACTTGCGAGGAGCCTGTGCCGTCGACCTGCTTCGAGAACGCACCCGTCACCGATGCCCAGTGGAAGGTGAGAGCGCTGCCCTGGGGATCGCTCGCCTCGACGGAGAAGGTCACGTTGCCGCTCGGACCGACTGCGATCATGGATTGAAGGCTGCCGGTGATGATGGGCGCCGCGATGGCCACAGGCTTGCCGACCGACAGCGTGGTTTGGCCGGCGGTCGTGCCGCCGCGGCCATCGTTCACAGTCACAACGAGATCGCAGTCCGTATCGGGCGCGCCGACCGGGAGCGTGAAGCCGGTGGAGGACGCCGTCGGAGTCGAAAAGACGCCGCTCGCGCAGGTGCTGGTCCAGGCGTACGAAAGCGCATCGCCATCAGCATCGCTGGCTGTGGCGGTGAGAGCGGTCGGCGAACCAAGCACGATGTAGCCCGGAGCCGCGACGAGATCCGTCACCACCGGCCAGGTGTTGAAGCGAACATTGACATCGGCTTGACCGCTGCCGTTGCTGGCCGACACGTGCACGACGATGGAGGCGGCGGTGGAGGCGCCGTGTTCATCCGTCACGGTCAGCACGAGGATCTGGTCGCCCTCCGTGACCGGCGCTATCCAGTTGGTCGTTGCCGCCGAGGGCGCGGAGAACCCATCCGTCGCGGGGCTGACCGACCAGGCGAAGGTGATGGTGTCGCCCGCATCTGGATCGTGGGCGGCGGCTTTGGCCGTGATCGTTGCGCCGGGAACGATGCTGGCCGAAGAGAGCACCAAGGAATCGATGACAGGCACGGCATTCTTGAAGGGAGCCGATGCGACGGCTTGCTGAGCCGTGATGATGACCGACGTGACCTGGTCCTTCAGGATGGCGACTCCGGCGGCGCTGCCCGCGTAGTCCACGGTGTTCGAGTGGTCGCGGGCGCTCACCGTGAAGACATAGTTGCTTCCCACGGGCAGCGAACCGATGACGCCGCCCCAGGTGCCCGCGCTTCCACGCGCATAGAGCGAAACAGATCTGGGCGCCGGTAATGAGGGGCCACTCACTGTGGCGACGACGCTGCCGACATCGAGCGCGCCGAGCGCATGCACGGTTAGGTCCGCGCCGCCGAGTGTGGGCTGCTGCTTGTCTTTGCAGGACGAAAGAGCAATGAGAGCTGCAAGCACTCCCATAGGCAGCAAGGAAAGTGTTCGTACGTTTCGAATGTGGCGCGACATGCTGAGCCTCCGCTTGGTCCGAGAGTTTCGGGAGGCAACATAGGCATTCAAATTCAACGGCCGCGTAACGCTTGTGCGAATCTTCCGCATACGTGAAATTTTTCTTCATGAAAACCGCCGGCATCTTCGCTCTTGCGAAACGCCGCATTGCTGTGTGCCACCGCACTGACACCTTCCTGATCGCATGCTTCAGGCAGGCGTCGACACAAGACTCGCGGGCTTGGTATTGCGCGAGTCGAATTGGATGCGATTTCGGATGCGGCTCAGCGAGACGAACGTGATGCCGAGGTTCCTGATATGAATACTTCCTAACCGCGATGAAATCCACGACCTCGAAGCAACCGGCCACTCATGCGCGGCGACTGACCCTCGCGCTGGGCGCGCTTGGGGTCGTGTTTGGTGACATCGGAACCAGTCCTCTTTACACGCTGTCGGAGTGCCTGGGTCACCTTGGCAAGGGGCCCTTCCAGCCGGCGGATGTCCTGGGGCTGCTCTCGCTCGTGGTCTGGTCGCTCACGCTGGTCGTCAGCGTGAAGTACCTGGTCTTTGTCATGCAGGCGGACAACCGGGGTGAAGGCGGACTGTTTGCGCTCTTGGCGTTGCTACCAGCGGCGCGCAGCTCGGGATCGACCAACCCCGCCGTGGACGCGGGCGAAGATGTTCGCAGTCCAACGGGCTGGACGGCGGTCTTGGCGATGGTCGGTGCGGCGCTCTTGTATGGCGACGGCATGATCACGCCGACGATTTCCGTGTTGAGTGCCATGGAGGGTTTGAAGGTCGCCCATCCTTCTCTTGCACCCGCGGTCCTGCCCTTGACCTGTGGTGTGCTCCTCGGCCTGTTCGCGTTGCAGAAGCGCGGCCCGGGCGCGGTCGGCCGTTTGTTTGGACCGGTCATGGTGCTGTGGTTTCTGACTCTCGGGGGCCTTGGGCTGTGGCACGTGGCGCACTTTCCGGGCGTGCTCGAGGCCTTGAATCCGATGTGGGCTTGCCGGTATTTCGCCGCTCACGGTCTGCGGGGCGCGACCATCTTGGGCGCGGTCGTTCTGGCTGTAACGGGCGGGGAGGCGCTCTACGCTGACATGGGCCAGTTCGGACGGGGCCCGATCCGGCTGGCCTGGTTTGCG
>CAZTTW010000703.1:0-3190 GCA_964616265.1 uncultured Myxococcales bacterium
CCGCATAAACGGCGAGCACGCCGTGCGCTCTAAACTGACTGATGACGGCGCTGCCGCAGAAGCGGCCGATGGTGAAGAGAACAAAACCGATTCCTCCCAGCCATCTCGCGGCCTGCGTCGCGGTGACGCCATGGCCGTTTTCAATACTGTAGTTGACGCAGAAGCTGAAAATCCCGGTTTGCGCCGAGACATACAGGAATTGCGCGGCAACGCCCAGGGTAAAATGCTTGCGCCGGAAGAGGTCCCAGTTTTGGAAAACCACCAGGAATGCCGCGATAAAGAAGACAACGAGCAGTGAATACCGGGTCGGCGCCAGCAATCCGGGAGCAAGGTTCAAAAGAGCCCAGACAAGTCCCACGATCGGCGAAATGAAGAAATAGAGCAGTCCGCAGACGGCGGCCACCACGATGCCGATTCCCGCGACCTGGACGCCGGAAGGTTTCAGCCGGTTCTTTTCCGATTCCGCGAGTTTGCTCTCCTCTTCGGCATGCAGATCGGGAATCTTCGAGGCCGCGAAGACAACCAGCAGGACCGCCACGAAAATACCCACCCCGAGATACGGCATGGCCAGGCCGGCATGGGCATTGGTGCCCGCGGCAGTGGAAAAAACAAAGGATCCGCCGACGATCGGCCCTAAAATCCACCCGCCGCCGTTTATCGTTTGGGCGATATTGATGCGGGTCGCGCCGGCTTCCGGCGAGCCCAGAATCGTGGCGTAGGGATTGGCGATCGTTTCCAGGCAGGTCATGCCCGCCGCGATGACGAACAGGCCCAGCAGAAACGCCCCGTAGGTCCCGATGCTCACCGCGTGAACGAACCAGAACGTACCGCCGGCGATGAGGGTCAGCCCGACAAGAATCCCGCCCTTGTATCCGAATTTCCGGGCGATCATGCCGGCCGGAATGGCCATAAGGAAATACGCCAGATAATTGGCCGACTGCACGAGTCCGGATTGCTGCTTGTTGATGTGCAGAGCATCCTGGAAATGCTTGTTGAGGATATCGATCATGCCGTTGCAGAATCCCCAGAGCAGAAACAGGGTCGTGACGAGCACGAAGGTCACGAACAGGCTCTTTCCATCGGCCGTCTTGAACATCTGAGAAGATTTCATACTGCCGCCTCTTCAAGTTGAAGGTGTGAGTTGCTGCGGACGCGGTCCGCCGGCTTACGGAGGGGTGATTTCCCCGGCAAGATCCCAGAGCGCTTCCCAGGTCTGTCCGGGTTTCCACAGAAACACTTGTCCTTTGACAAGACGGCAGTTCTTGTCGATGGCCGAGATCGAGCGCATCTCCTCGGCCGTGAGCGGGGCCGAAACCACGGCCCGCAGGTTCGCCAGGTATTTGCTGCGGGTTACGGACAACGGAATAGGCACCTGCCCCCGCTGCACCGCCCACTTCACGCACACAACCGCCGGATGCACGTTGAGCCGGCCGGCGATTTTCACAATCACCGGGTCTTCCATGTCAACCGTGTCGGTCGGGGCACGGTCGCGCTCGGGACGGCACGGGGACCCGATCGGGCTGAAAGCGATGGGAACGATCTGATTGTCGATCAGGAATTGAAAAAGCTGAGGCTGCTGAAAATGCGGATGGCTTTCGAATTCGTTGCTTACCGGCCTTATTTCCGCGTCACGCAGCAGGAGCTTGAGTTTGGGGATCGTCATATTGGACGTGCCGATGTGCTTCACCAAGCCCATCTTCACGAGCTTCTCCAATTGACGCCACGTCTTCATGTAGCTCTCGTGAATGTACGGCTTGGCGTTGGGGTCGCGCGACGACACATCCACGCCTTTGGCGTGAAAATTGGGGAATGGCCAGTGGATCAGGTACAGGTCGAGATAATCGAGCTGCAGGTCCCTGAGGGTCTTCTCACACGAGCGGATAACGTCCGTTTCGGCATGCTTGTCGTTCCAGAGTTTTGAGGTTATCCATAACTCCTCGCGGTTCAGGCCCTCCTTCTGCACTTCGCTGAGCGCATACCCGATCCGGTCTTCGTTGCCGTACACCGACGCGCAGTCGATGTGCCGGTACCCCAGCCGGATGGCGTCCTTTACCGCGGCGGCGATCGTGTCGCCGTCGTAGCGGTCATTGCCGAAGGTCCCCAGGCCGATACACGGCAACCGCGCGCCGCCAGCGAGATTCTTATGGGGGACTGCCGCCGGATCGACGCCGTCCGGGGCGCCGGTGAATGTTGCCTTTTCCATTTTCCCAAAGCCTCTCTCGATGAGCGGACTATTTAATTTCCTCGTCGAATACCACCGCCACTTTGCCGCATTTGCCTTCGTTCATGAGCGCATAGGCATCCGCCACCTTGTCGAGTGTAAAGCGGTTCGTTACCAGGTCTTCGGGATGGATGTTCCATCGGACCAGCCGCTCGACGATCTCCTCCATGAGCCAGATGCTGGTGACCCACGAGCCATAAATCGTTTTCTGTTCGTGGATGATGTCGGGACTGGGGTTGAATTCCACCGTCCCGCCCTCGCCGACCATGGCAATCTTTCCCCACTTGCGGGTCGCGCGGATGGCGAGCTGCCTGCCGGCGGTGTGGCCCGAGCAGTCGATGGCGCGCTCGCACCCGCTCCCGTGGGTCAGCTCGCCGATTTTTTTGAGCGTATCGGGCCCTGAAACGAACACGTGGTCGGCGAGATTCTTGTCCCGAGCGATCGCGCAGCGTTCCTGGGCCACGTCCACGCCGATGAGCTTTTCCGCGCCCATGGCCTTGGCGAGCATGAGGGTCGCAAGCCCCACAGGGCCCAACCCGACGACCAGCACCGCGTCGTTCCCGCTGATGCCTATTTTCTCCAGTGCTTCGTACACCGTGCCGAACCCGCACGCGACCTGCGCGCCGTCGGTGTAGGTGAGGCCGGCGGGAAGCAGCACGCAATCCTTTTCGTCGGCGAGCATATAGGGGGCCATGCCGCCGTCACGCTGCCACCCGTACGCGGCGCGGAGGGGACTCGTACAACTGATCATGTAGCCCCGCCGGCAGTCGTTGCACAGTCCGCACCCGGATATGTGGTAAATGACAACCCGGTCGCCTTCCTTAAACCGGCGCATTCCCGGACCGCATTTGACGATCTGGCCGGCGGGTTCATGGCCGGCGATTTTGTTCTGGTACCCTTCGGGACCTTTCCCGAGGTGCTCGCGGTAAATGGCCCGGATGTCGCTTCCGCAGATCGTCGACGACTTCA
>CAZTTW010000704.1:0-3179 GCA_964616265.1 uncultured Myxococcales bacterium
GCCAGCATTGGCAGAGCGCGGCTATTGATCGAGCGCGAAGTGCGCCGATCGCTGGGATAGTCGAGCACCTTAACTGTGCTGATTTTGCCGCCAGCGATGTTCACCTGCACCTGGACCCGCCCGTAGTAGGCATTCTCATCGGTGCCGGCGTACGAACCATCGCTATATCCGTTGGCAGAGGACTTTGCGCTGGCCGTGGATTGGCGCTGAGGAAGCTGTTGCGTTGCCGTAGCGCCCGACGTTGAAGAAGGAAGTAGCGCAGGCATTGGCTGAGGAGCCGGTTCGTCTGCGACGTTGTCGGGACGCGACTTCGGAGGGAGGGGCGCTACTGCAGCAGGCTCGGCGCGAGGGATAGGAGCGGGCGTGACCTGCGCTAGCGAGGGAATATCGGCGGTGAACTGAGGGTCAGAGGAAGTCGATTGGGTGAGGTCGATCGCCGGTGCAACGTCAGTCTGACGCGTGCCGGGGTCCGCGATCAGGGCCACCTGTCCATCGAAGGCATGGTTTGCGTACGCGACATAGACGCCGGATACGGCGAGGAAGGCAGTGGAGAAGACGGCTTTTTTCATTGAGTCGTGGGCGCGCAACAACGTTAGACCCAGGAAGCGCGTCGAATGTTACGAAAGTCTGACGACCCGCGAGTTTGAGGACCGGGAGCACCATGCTCGGGCTCGTCAGGGTGCTGTCAGCAATCGGGCTTAGGGCCGTGTGACGTCTTCGGGGGTCTATCGCGATCGTCGGCGACCCCCCTGCTCCGTAGTTGCGCCAGCAGATGTACGTACTCTTTGTCGAGGAAGATCCAACGCTAGGCGGTGCGGTGCGAGACCACCTCGCTGCGCACGGCCACGCAGTCGATTGGACAAGAGACCTGGCGGGCGCGGACAGGGCGTGGGACGCCACGCGATATGACGTAATTCTCCTCGACGTTCCCGGTCGGGGCAGCCTCGACTTCATCAAAGCGCGCCGCCTCCGGGGCGATGAAACACCCGTCATTGTCGTAACATCGACGGACCAGCTTGCGATGCGAATCGAGGCTCTCCACGCCGGGGCGGACGACTACCTCACTATGCCGTTCGATCTGGCCGAACTGACCGCAAGGCTTCGCGCGTTGGTGAGCTAAAGTACTGGACTATGAAGTCTTCGTCTCGACTTGCGCTTTCGGCAGCGGCTCTCCTGGTTGGGTCGCCGCCTCCTACATCGAAAATGAGTGTGGGATGCGAACTCCTAGGCTCGCCGCGATGAGCAATCGATCGATCGATCGACGAGGATTTGACGGGTCGCGAAGAATGCAGCGATGCCGCCGACCACCTCGGTGAGAGCAAACACGCCCTTAGCCCACAGGCTCACCCGAAAGACGAGCAACAGTCGGTCTTTTTGCGGCGCGGATTTCTCTGGCATGCGCCTAGGGTAGTTTCGGTGCTCGCCCAAGCCAAGAGCGACACCGACTGCCGACCTCCGAGCCAGCGGCCTTGGCCGCAATCAATGCTTTGCTTCAGCGAGGCCGTTGAAGGTCGCCTAAGCAGGGCCTCTGGAGCGATCGGAGGGTCGGTGCGGCGAGGTCAAAGTCGTCACTCCGCAGCTGCAAGAATCGAGACATCTCCGGCGGCGCGGGATGTCCATGGACGCGATTGGACCGAACTGTGCGAGGTGGCGCACTAGGAGGGTTGGAGATTACCGAGTCCGGCTTACGCCGAGCTGACTGGCGTATTGGTTTGTCGTTCCGATGCGACAAAGGTGGGGAGGCTCGCCTCGGAACCTAGTGCGACGGCCGACCGTCCGGGTCGCCGAAAGCTCCGGCGGCATTTCCACTCAGAGGTTGATGAATACGATGACTTTGTTCGCTTCGTTAGCGGCGAGTCCCACCACATCGCTTAAGAAGAAACCGGCGTGACGGAGCTTCTTCATCAAGACGGGATTGCGGCCGACTTTCGCGTCGAGCTCTACCAGCAGCTGCTGCTCAGAAGGCGTGAACCTCAGTGCATCGGCATTGTAGCCGTGCAGCCCCGATAGCTCCACGAATGTGACCTTTGTCGCGGCGTTGATCTTGTCGATGGCACTCCACGACGGTTCCTTGGTCGCGATCTGCGCAACGATCTCGGCGAAGCTGAAAGGAGAAGCGGGCGGCGTCGCACCCGTGCCCGCTGCATTCGCCTGGGCGGCAATCAGGGGTGCAAGTCCGGCACCGAGGACCAGGACCCAGACCAGCAAGCTGCGCAACATGGTCGCCTCTGAAGGTTTTCGATGGAGACACGGTTCCACACTGTCGAAACTACAGGCCTGAGCTGACGAGACGCTGACGATGCGGCCACGCCAGGAGCGCGGTCCCCCTGGGCCACCTTCAGTGGCCGGTCAGCCATCGGCTGGCGTCGGCTGAGCCGTAAGCAACAGGTGGTAAGGGCTGCCATTGCTGTGCAACGCGTCATCTTTGACGAATATGCCGACAAGCAGATAGCGGTGGTGCAGCTCCAGGGTCTCGCTTCCTGGGCCCTGGATTGGCAGGTCGTGCGGCGAAATCGCTCCGGTTCCTTCGTCCGAGAACAGCACCTCCCCATGTGACAACGAAAGCACAAAGCCCTTTAGCTTGACCGTCTTTCCAATGAACTTGTTTGCGTGCCAGGTCACGGCACCGACGGAGCGAACACTCAGGGCCTGCCCGATGGCAATTTCGTCAAGAGCCGGCACCAGGAGCAGCGCGACCAGCGCTGCGATGCGCAAATGGCTCATGATTGGCTTCCTTTCTGCAGGTCGAGGCCATCCGGGATGCTGAGATAGCCGATCTCCGAACCTGAGCGTCCGGTCACGCCATACTGCCAGATGATCTTCTTGGTCGCCTTGTCGATGACGACGACGCGGTGGTTGAGATCGTCATCGGCGATGACGTTGCCGTCCGGCAACTCGACCGCGAGCGAGGGACGGTTGAGCGCCGCATCCCCAGCCCTCGCCGAGTAGTCCCAAATCACCTTACCCTGTCGGTCGATCTCGATGATCCGGCCAGGACGCACATAGTCGGCGATGAGGAATAGACCGTCGGCGGTCATCTGCGGGTCGGATGGATATCGAAGCGGAAGACTCAGCCGGAAGACGGGCGACCAGCTCGCGTCGAGTTCTGTCAGCGCGTGATCGCTGATGGTGCTGATCAGCAGGTGTCCGTTCGTTAGCGGCTTGTCGCCATTGGGCGA
>CAZTTW010000705.1:0-3172 GCA_964616265.1 uncultured Myxococcales bacterium
GTTGTCGAATTTGTGCAAGCTTTACGACAACGGAATTTCCGTCCAGCAGCTCATTCTACAAGACGTGGATCCGCCTGAACCGGTGCGACCGTCGTTCAACGCCGTAAACCAAGCGATTCAAGAACGCGAGCGAGCGATCAACGAGGCGTGGGCCGAATACAATCAAGAGATCCCGCGCGCGCGCGGCCTCGCGGAACAAAAGATTCAGGCGGCTGAAGGCTACGCCGTTGACCGCGTGAACCGGGCCAAAGGCGACGCCCAGCGCTTCGTGGCGCTCGAAGAGCAATACCGCAAATCGCCCGAGGTCACGCGCACACGCATCTATCTCGAAACCCTGGCCGCAGTTCTGCCTACCGCGGGCAAGAAGCTGATCTTCGACGAAAAGGCCAAGGGCATCTTACCCATGTTCCCGCTCGGTCCCGGACAGGAGATGAAGCCATGAAGCTCCGCTCGTTGGTCATTGGCGCTGCGGTTGCCGTGCTGGCCCTCATTACCCTGTCGTCGGCCCTTTACACCGTCGCGGAAACCGAGCAGGTCGTCATCACCCAGTTTGGCGAGCCGATGGGCCAGGCGATCACCCAGGCCGGCTTGCACCTCAAGACGCCGTTTGCCCAGGAAGCCAACGTTTTCGAAAGGCGCTGGCTGGAATGGAACGGCAACGCCAACCAGGTCCCGACCCGCGACAAGAAATACATCGGCGTCGAGACCTACGCGCGCTGGCGCATCGCCGATCCCTTGCTGTTCTTCCAGCGCCTACGCGACGAGGGCCGCGCCCAGTCTCGCCTCGACGACATCATCGACGGCGAGACCCGTAACGTCATCGCCAGCCACGATCTCATCGAAGTCGTGCGCACCACGAACCGCGCGTTCGAAAAGGGCGAAGAAGCCGAAGACATCATGGAGGCCGAGTCCATGCGCGCCATCGAGCTCGGACGAGACAAGATCACCCGGCTCATCCTCGAGCACGTTCAGCACGTGGTGCCCGACTACGGCATCGAGCTCGTCGACATCCAAATCCAGCGAGTCAACTACATCGAAAGCGTCCAGGCCAAGGTCTTCGACCGCATGATCTCCGAGCGCAAGCGCATCGCCGACCGCCATCGCTCGGAGGGCCAGGGCAAAAGCGCCGAGGTTCGCGGCAAGAAGGAGCGTGAGCTGAAGGTGATCGAGTCCGAGGCCTACCGCAAGACCCAGGAGAGCATGGGCAAAGCCGACGCCGAAGCAGCGAGCATTTACGCCCAAGCGTACAACCGCAACCCCGAGCTTTACCGCTTCCTCAAGACCATGGAGACCTATCACAGTACGATCGACAAGGACAGCTGGCTGGTTCTCTCGACCTCGGCCGATGCCTTCCGCTATCTTCAATCGCAAAACGCCGCCGTTGGCGGCAAGGCCGCGCCGGCCAAACACTAGCGACGCCAAACGACGTCAACAATAACGATGGCCAAAGAGGAAATCGATCCCTACACCGCGCTCGGCCTTGACCGCAACGCCAGCGACGTCGACATCCGCGCGGCCTACCACGCCCTGGTGGCCAAGTACCATCCCGACAAGCATCAGGGCAATCCGCTGGAGGGCTTGGCCGCCGAGAAGATGGCAGAGATCAACCGCGCCTACGAGTTGCTGTCGGACAAGACCAGGCGCGCCGCCTACGACAGCGGCGCAAGGCCGTGGCCACGCGCCGCTGCGGGTGGCTACTCGGCCGCTGGCCCTGGCGTGCCGGCGGGCAAACCCGTCCGCTGGATGCGCTTTCTCGGCCTGCTTTTGCTGCTCCCCCTGCTCTTCCGCTTTGGCGGCTTCCTGGTGCGTTTGCTCGTCGGCCTGGTGCGCGGCGGCGCCGAGCTTTCGGCCGTAGCGCGAGGAACGCCGCTGGCCATGGTCCTCGTTGTCGCGGCCGTTGCGCTGCTCGTCTATTTCCTGATTCGCCGCCGCTTTCGCAAGCGTCGCCATTAGACAGGACGGGCCATTCGGCCCATCATGGAAGTCCAACCGGAAGGCCCAACTGGGCCGATGAGGAGGACAATCGATGAGTTTCTTTACGCGCCAGTTGCGAACCGTCATCCAGTGGGAGAATCCCAACCCTGAGGTGCTCTTCGAACGCTGGAGCGAAAGCGGCGACGAAATCAAGAACGCCTCCAAGCTCATCGTGAGTCCGGGACAAGGTTGCATTTTCGTATACGAAGGTCGCGTAGAAGGCGTCTTCGGAGAGCCCGGCCTCTACGAATTGCACACCGCCAACCGCCCCTTCTTCACCACGCTCGGCAAGCTCATGCAGAACTTCCAAAGCGAGCACAAGGTCGGCATCTATTTCTACCGTACGGCCAAGATACTGAACCTCAAGTGGGGCACCGAATCGCTCATCAAGTACCAAGACCCCACGTACAAGTTCCCGGTTGGCCTGCGCGCGTTCGGCAACTATTCCATGCGCATCCTGGATGCGCGCGCGTTCTTCCAGCAGATCGTGGCGGGCAACACGCCGTACTTGGCCGAACAGATTCGCCAGCCACTGAACGCGCGTTTGCTACAGCCGCTCACCGACTTTTTCGCCGACGCCGGCTACACCTATACCCAGATCGATCCCAACCGCGAAGCGATCGCGAAAGCCCTGTCGGCGAAGCTTGCGCAGGAATACACCGACCTTGGCTTCGTGCTCGAAGACTTCCGCATTCAGGGCACCAGCTTCGACGAGGACACCATGCGACGGATCAACCGCATCGCCGACGTCCATGCCGAGGCCCAAGCGGCCGACGCGGCAGGTGTCAGCTACGCCCAGCTTCAGCAGCTTGAGGCTCTGCGGGAAGCCGCGAAAAATCAGGGCACGGGCGGTGCCGGCATGGCGATGGCCGTAGGCATGAACATGGCCGGCGCTGTGATCCCCGCAGCTGCCGCACCGACATCACACGGGGATCCGGCGGCCAAGCTCAAGCAACTCAAGGCCCTCCTCGACCAGCAACTGATTACGCAAGCCGAGTACGACGCCAAGAAGCGAGAGATTCTGGCCGAGATCTAGTTCCTTCGCCTTCGCAGGCGGCCGGCCAATAGGAGCGCGGCGCACGCCCAAAGCAGCGAAGCCGAGCGACCATCTGCTCTTCCAAGCGAGCAGCCGGAGCTCGTTGCCTTTTGTCCGGAGCTGCTGCCACCGCTGGACCCACCCGTGCCGTGAGTCATATCA
>CAZTTW010000706.1:0-3167 GCA_964616265.1 uncultured Myxococcales bacterium
GATGTGTGGCGCGGGGACGATTGCCATCGAAGCCGCAGCGATCGCGCAAGGGATCCCTCCGGGCCGTGAGCGTTCGTTCGCTTTCGAACGTTGGCCCGATCACGATGCGACCGCTTGGAACAAACTGCGTGATGGCGTGGCAGAGGCGGCGGCAAAGCGCGCGCCGATCGTGGCTCTCGACCGCGACGGCAAAGCGGTCGAGATCGCTCGCCGCAATGCCGAGCGCGCCGGCGTGGAGGTGCAGTTTTCCGTCGCCGCTTTTGGCGAAGGGGCCGTGCCGCCCGGTCCCGGCCTCGTGGTGCTCAATCCGCCCTACGGCCATCGCTTGGGCGACCGCAGGCACGCGCTTCGACTGGGTCGCGCTGTCGGTCAAACGTTGCGGCAACGTTTCGTGGGCTGGCGCGCAGGGGTTCTGTGTCCGGACCCGCAGTTTGTCGCCGCGGTCGCCGCAGGCGCTCGCCAAAAGGCGACGTCAACCATCGCGCTTCGCAACGGCGGTTTGCGTGTTCTGCTGGCGCAGTGGAAGTTCTAGGCGCTACTTCTGGTACGTGCTCACAAGTTCCGCTTGTCCGAGGATGTGTCCGTGCATGGCTTTCTCCAGCGCGGCCTTGGTGGCTGCCTCGCCGAGATCGGGCAGGACGGCGCCGAGCGCGTAGAGCTTGAAGAAATAGCGGTGCCGACCGATGGGCGGGCAGGGGCCGCGATAGCCGGTGGCTTTCCAGTCGTTGAGCCCTTCGCGAGATCCCTTGGGCAGAGTGCTCGCCCCCATTCCCTCGGCCAGCGCCGTGGTCTCGGGCGGCAGATTGTAGAGCACCCAGTGGACCCAGGTCGTCTTGGGTGCGGCGGGATCCGGCGCGTCCGGATCGTCGACGATGAGCGCGAAGCTCTTGGTGCCGGCGGGGACGTCGGTCCATGCCAGAGGCGGTGAGTGGTCGACACCTTGGCAGGTGAACGGAGCTGGTATGGCGGAGTTTCCCGAAAATGCGGACGACGACAGATGCATGGTGGATTCCTTTGCGCCAGCGCTGGCGGCCATCAGCGACGCCAGCAAGAGTCCGATGGATGAACTAGTACGCATGTGCCCTCCGAGAGAGAGCAAAGTCCGCTCCCAAGGCCGAGTCAAGTCGGACCGGTTGTAGAGAAGACATGTGCGCGACATGCTGGCAGCTACCGCGGCTGTCTCGAGGTCGCACAGGACGTGGGTGCCATCCGCGTGCTCACTGGCCAGCGTCGCTTGCTCGCCTGGAAGGATTGAGCGCCCTCTTAGCGACTCGCTTCACTCGTGTCGGCTCGCACTCGTTTGCGGATCTCTGCCACAGTCTGGCTGTCTTTCGTGTCGTGCGAGACGATCTCGAGAGCGTTCGGCTCGGAAGCGGCGCGGAACTCTTCACCGCGAATGTAAAGAGGACAGTCCTGATTGTCCGCGAAGCCGTGGGCGCGCGCGTAGGCGTAGTGACATCGCATGAGTGGTAGCATCGCCCGGACGTCGGTTCCGTCGCGGTACCGGATGCGCACGCCGCCGTCGATGTCCTTCGTTTCGACGATGGGACCCAGCATCGGACAGGCCGCGCGCTTCGAAGCCGGCAGATTCACGCACTCCTTGTCCTCGAACTTCTCCAACTGAGCTGCCGCCCGCTCGTGTTCGCGCGCGTGTTCTTCCAAATAGCGCGCGCGAATCAGATGCATGGTCTTTGGATCTTGGGCCGTTTGATTGAGGTATAGGTCGGGAACTGCTGCCGTATTCATGGGCTCATTGGGCGGCCAGTCCGAGCGGGCGATCTGCGTTTCCTTTTGCGCACCTTGCTCCTCGCTCTGTGCCTTCTCGTGGTGGGCCTCGGCGCTCATGTCGTCGGGCTTGACCTCGTGGGTACAACTGCCCGAGCTCATGAAGGTCCACGCCAAAAACGCCAGCGTCGCGTACGCATGCTGCCTCATTGCATTCCTCGTTGGCCCATTCGGCCACGAGATTCGAACTGCAGCGATCGTGCCAGTAGTGCCTACTGACGCACGGGCCCTGGGTTGCCGCCGGCGGCAAGCAGGAACGGCACGCTCGGCGCGAGCACGCTGACTTCGAGTCCGGCACTCGCCAGCAGTGCCTGGGTCTCCAGCACCTCGAAGAGGGCTTTGGCAATCATGGGACTCTCCGCGATCTGCCCCAGCGTTCGCCCGACGATCTGCGGCCGCGTGGCGGCAGCCTTCGCGAATGCCACCGCAGCTTGGCGCTCGGCCGTGGAGCGGATCACGTTCACTCGGTTCGATCCGTCTTGTTGAATGGCCGCAGTGACCTGACGCAGGCGATTGACGACCTTCTGCTCGATTTGCGAAATCATGCCGCGATCACGGAAGTGAACTTTGCGAATGTAGATGCTGCCCACTTGGTAGCCCCATTCTTGCGACTTGGCGGTCACTTCCTGTCGTACCAGGCCGCTCATGGTGTGGCGGCTCTCCAGCATGTCGGACAGTTTCATGTTCGACAGACAGCGAACCGTGGCATTGGAGATGTTGGCGCGAAGCGATCCCAGCGGATCGGTATTCTTGTACAAGTAGTCGAGCGGTTGGCTCACCACCATTTCGCACCACACGCCGATGCCCATGGGTGCGCCTTCCTCGGAATTCACCGGCTGGCTGCGCAGGTAGGTCTGGTCGATGCGCAAATCCACGGTGTACTTCTTTCCGAAGAACGGCACCAGAACGGCAAAGGGGCCCATGCTCTTCCACGGCGAGTGCAGGCCTGGCTCGGTAATGACCATGCGCACTTTGCCGAAGAGCTCGAACACCACACACTGACGTTCACGAACTACCACGTAAAGGGCGAAGGCACGCGCCGCCGCGAGCAAGACCGGCATCACGATGAAGCAGGCGCCGAATGTGTAGACCAATGCCTTGAAGAAGTCGATCGGGAGGGAGTCCATTACTTGATCCCTCCTTCCGTCGGTTGAAGCACGAGGTGGCGGGCTTTGCGCTGAAGCGCGATCTTTGCATTTCGTACGTAGGCTTCAATGGCGGCAGGCCCGCCGTTGCCGGCCAATTCCCGCAGTTGCTCGGCCAGAGCCAACAGTGGCTCTACTTCGGCTTGCGCATTGAGTGTCTCGATTTCGACGGCGCGTTTGGACTGAACGATGCGCTGGTCGGCGGCGGCCTGGGCTAGGCTGATCTCACTCGACACG
>CAZTTW010000707.1:0-3161 GCA_964616265.1 uncultured Myxococcales bacterium
ATCAGCGCGGCAGTCTGTCGTACGCTACGCGCACCACCTCGGTGCCGTACTTGCGCTCCAGGTTTCGCACGGTGAAGTGCCCTTCGGCCATATTCTGGAAATGGTCCATGAACGCTACGTTGATAGCGGCACCACCGAGCGCGCCCAGGATCGGCACAAGTCCTGCCGCAGCCTTTTCGGCCACAACCACACCAAACCGTTCGGCTACGGTGGCGATAAGGCGAACGAGCGCGGGTGCACCTTCTTCGATGGCGGCCTTCCCCGCAAGATACTCGGCAGCCTCGCTCACGGAGCGGGCGAGTGCGATGCGTACGGCGTAGTACGCACTTTCGGTAGCATCGTCCTTGGTCGTCGCTCCGAGGGCGAAGACCTCGATACAGGCGAGGGCGGCCTCTGGCGTGCGTAAGTCCTCGCCTTTGCTGCGCGCGATGTCCGCCACCGAACGCAGCATGATGGTCGTGCTCACCGGCAGCTCGATGGGCAGAGCGGCGAGGCCGAAGGCACCACCCGCCGCGCCGGTGGCGAAAGCGGCAACCTTGTGCCAGATGTTCGAAGGTTCATGGCCGCTATTTCCACCGAGAGTGGCCACGGCAACCCGGAGAGCTTTTTCGAGGGCGGTCCTCGTCGCGGTTTGAATGGCTGTCGAAGCCTTATCCGGCAAAGCGTGCAGCAACTTTTCTATCGGCGTACCGACAGCATCCGCCGCCCTGGCGATGAAGCCCGGATTCTCGAGCAGCTTCTTCGCACGGGCCAGATCGGTCAAGTCCAACTCGGTCATTGTGTCATCCTCCTCCTTCACCATCGAACTCGGCGTCGAGCGCGCTTGGCGTGCACGCGCACGCCGCGTACGTGCCCGAAGGCGTGCAAGTCTGAGCGCCTGTTTGGCCGCTTGGGCATGCGCAAGGTGCGCTGGCGCCAGGAACGCAGGTTTCGGCGTCCCCACCTTGTTTGACGGTAGTACACCCAAGTGAAATGAAGGAAAGCTCAAGCGCATTCGCACGACGACTCGAGACCATGCGCAACATCGTCCCCCCGTTTCGAGCCTGCTGCAACAGCGAGCGCGAATGGACTGTGGGGCGCGAGATGGTAGCCTGCGTGAGTGACCAAGGAGCAGCTTGAACGGCGCATTGACGAGCTCTTTGCGGAAGAGCCGTCGACCTTCGTTGCGAGACGGAATGCGCTGGTGCACGAGCTGGCCGCCGACAAGCAGACAGACGCGAAGAAGCTTGTCCACGACCTGCGCCGACCCACGGTGGCGGCGTGGCTCGTGAATCGCCTGTACCGCGAGAAGAGAAGCGAGATCGACGAGCTGATTGCGGCCGGGGCCGCTTTGCGGTCGGCCCAGCAGGCGCTGCTTGACGGGAATGGCTCCAAAGACTTCGCTGTGGCGACGGAGCGTGAGCGCAGGGCAACGACGCGCTTGCTGGACGAAGCCCGTCAGCTTCTCGAGTCCCAGGGTCGTGCGCCGGCAATCGAATTGCATCAGGTGATGGCGACGCTGCGTGCGCTGGCGCGCGATCCGCAGGCGAGTGCGACGTTTCGCGGACGACTCTCGGAAGCGCTGGAGCCTCCCGGATTCGATAGTCTGCTGGAAGCAGTAGCCAGCGCGCCGAGCGTCTCGGGCAGCGGCAAGCGCGAACAGGAGAGCAAGCCAATCGTGCGCAAACCGGACCCACCGCTAGAGCACCGTCGAGACATCGCCAAGGACGGACACCAGGAGAGATTGCGGCAGGACCTAGAGCGTCGCGAGCAGCAACGCCTTGATCGCGAGGCTCAGAAACGCCAAGCGCTCGAAGACGAGCGGGCGGATGCGCGGTCTCTGCTGGAAGAGCGGCGCCGGCAAGCGGAGCGCCTGCAGCGGGAGGCCGACAGTGCCGAGAACAGCGCCGCCACGGCAGCCGAGCGAGTGCGAGACGGAGAGCGGTTGCTCCGCGAAGCGCGCGGGGAAGAGCAACGCGCGGTCGCGTCCGCCAAACAAGCGAAGCTGGCCGCGGAAGCTGCCGTTGCGGAGGTACGACACGCGCAAGAAAGATTCGACCAGCTCGATCGCCAGCTCAGCCAGCTTGCAACGTACGACCCGCCTCCCGGCGCTAGCCGCCCGTGACTACATAATCGCCGGGCTGGATCCGTGCGGCGCGGAGAAATGCTGGTTGACCTCGGTGGCGCTCAGCGCGCGCCGATAGAGTCGGACCTCGTCGATCGTGCCGATGAAGCCATAGTCGTTTCCCGTGCGCATGGCATGATGGCCGATGCCGATGCCAGGCCCCTCGGTCGAAACCAACGGCTGCATCGGCTTGATGCTGGTGAACGTCGTGGTTCGCAGTTTGCCGTCCACGTAGAGGTTGAGGGCTGCCAGCTGACTGTCGAAAACCGCGGCCATGTGGTGAAACTCGCCGAGGGAGATGGGCGCGGTGGCCCAGGCGACGTCGTTCGCTTCGTTCTGGATGGCGAAGCGTAGCGTGCGGTCAGGATAGATGGTGACGAAGTACGGGTCCAAACCCGGGCGCGAATCGCCGCGGAAGAAGATGAGGTTGTGTCCATCGTGCAAGCTGGTGGCGTTGAACCAGGCCTCGATGGTGAACGAGTCCTTCAACTCGAAGTCAGGTCCGTCTGCAATGTCGACGCCGGATCCATCTCCGGTAAAGGCGATGCCCAAGCCCGAGACTCCTGGCGACGGCTGGGCGCCGAGAAGGTTGCCGTCGTGGCCGTTGCCCGACAGGTCGGCGGCAATGAATTCGTTGCCGTCATCGAAGGGCCAGTAGGCAATGAGGTCGCTGTCGTGGATGGGGGTGGTTTGGGCAGGCTTAGACACCGTCCCGCTGGTGGTCGACGTGGCAGTGCCCGACAGGACTGTCAGGCTTCCGTCGTTTCCACCACCGCCATTGTCCAGCCCGTTCTGCGCAAAACATCCGGTGCCGAAGATCACAGCGAGTGCTACGAAGCCTGATAAGCATTGCTGAAAGTGACGGCAAGGCAATTGGGACTCGTCTGTTAAGTGTCTAGCCATGCTAGTCCTCCGCGGCGATGCCATGCATGACGCGTGCCTTCTTCTTGCTGTGGCGGACGGGCGCAGCTCCGGAGAAAGCTCGATCAATTCAAGACGATGATGAGATGGCAATCGGCATCGCAGCTGCTACCCACGCTGCCGTTCTTGTCCCCGT
>CAZTTW010000708.1:0-3159 GCA_964616265.1 uncultured Myxococcales bacterium
CCCAGTTGAATGGTGCTGGCGCCAAGGCGAGCGGCCGTGCGGGCGCAGTCCATGGCGGTAAATCCGCCGCCGATGACCAGCACGCTCGGCCCCAGCGGGCTGTCTTTCCCTTCGCCGACCTTGAGCAGGAAATCGAGGCCGTGCTCGATGCCGCGCAGGTTCTTGCCGGGCAAGTCGAGATAGTTCGCGCGGAACGTGCCCGCGGCCAGCACCACGGCGTCGTAGTCGGCCTCGAGTTGGGCCAGGGTGACGTCGCGGCCAAGCGCGACGCCGCAGCGGATGTCGACGCCGGTCAGATGAATCTGCTCGATTTCCAACTCGACCACTTCGCGCGGCAGTCGGAACTCGGGAATGTCCTGCACCATCATGCCGCCAGCGCGGACGTGTTGCTCCAGCACGGTGACCTTGTGTCCGAGCAGCGCCAGGGTTCGCGCGGCCGACAGGCCCGCGGGGCCGCCGCCGACGACCACGACCGTCTTTCCGGTCGGGGCTGCGATGGGCGGCAACACCATCGGTTTGCCGTCGCGGTGGTCGGCCGAGGCGCGCTTGCTCCAGCAAATTGCCACCGGCTCGCCCAGGTCGTCCTGGCCGTGGCGACAGGCTGCTTCGCAGGGTCGCGAACAGACGCGCCCGAGCACGCCCGGGAAGACGTTGTCGCGCAGATTGATTTGGTAGGCCTCGTCGTAGCGACCATCGCTGATGGCCTTCAGATACGCGGGAATATCCGTGTGGGCGGGGCAGGCCGCCTGGCACGGAATATTCTCTTTCAGCCACTGGAAATCGCGGGGGGCACTGCCCACGCCACGGGCCACGCTGAGCGCACTGGCCGGATCCGTCGAGGGCTCGGTCGCGGGCAGAGGAGGTGCCTTCGCCACCGCTGGCGCTTGCACCGGCGCCTTCGCGGGCGTCTTCAGCTCGACGACCGGCTCGGGCGTGTGCTCGTGCTCGGCCCGCACAACGGACAGCTTGTTCGAGCGAATGGGAGTTGCCTTGTCTGCATTTTCCGAAGCCGGCACCGGCGAGGGCGCCGTCGCGGGCGTTCCGAAGATGTTCTTGAGCCGCTCCACCAGAGGCCCGCGCTGCGCACGTAGCGTTTTCGCGGCCCCAGCCGCACTTGCCAGCAGCCCTCGCGCCGAGCGCATCACCCGTTCGCCATGCATGCGCGCTTCATGGGCGCGCACGGCAAGCCTGGACTTTCCAACCAACGGGGCAATCTCCGTCAGGCGATCGACCGCGGTGCCTGCGCCGCCGTGAGGCGACCGATGCAGCGGGCTCGCGTAGCGCGGATGCTCGGCCATGAACGCCTGCACCTGCTCGCGCGTGAGGCCCAGGCGATCCAGCGTCTCTTGATATTCGGTTTGCGCTTTCTGGCGCGCCTTGAAGACGGACATTTGCACGCGACTTTGCACATTCACTTTGCCGTCGCCCGACGTCTCGATGGCGCAGAACAGGCTCTGCGGAAAGCGCGCCGTGATCAGGCTTTGCACGCCGTCGGAAACACCCGACGAGGGCATGCAACCGAACGGCTTCACCGACAAGGTCATGTGCGACTTGTTGTGAAGGACATTCAGGATGAACTTGCCGACCTCCATGTGACCTTCGCCGCCGCGCAGGCGATTGTCGTAGTGCTCGTGCGCGATGGCGGCGATTTGGTCCATGTCGGGCAAGTGGTAGCCGGGGAAACCGGTCAGGTGCGCGAAGGTCTGGAAGACCACGCGAAGCGCCTTGTCGGCCAGCAACAGTGTCGCCCGGTGCAGCTCGACCTTCGAGGCCTTCGCCTTGAGGCTGGAATATGCGCTGTCCTGACCGCGCAGATAGGCGCGCGAGCGCGCGTCGTAGCGTGCTTCCCAGATGTTGTAGAGGATCCAGTTCGTGACCAGCTGGATGTCGCACTCGGCGCCTTCCTGTTCGAGGAAGCGCTGCAGTTGGTAGTTGCCGTCGCCCTCGGTGGTCATGGCCCAGAACTCGCCGATGATGGAGACGCGTGGCGACGGTCGCGTGTAGTCGCATTTAACCGCGGCCAGCTCTTTGCGGGCTTTCCACAAGGCTAGCGGCAGGAAGGTGCGCTTGGCGAGGGCGGTTTGCACGTGCTCGCGGGCTTTTGCCAAAGCGCGATCGGTGCTGCCGGGCTCGACCTCGAAGGGACGGATGCGGTAGCCCATGCCGTTGAGCACGTCACCAGCCATGAGCGCGAGCAAAAGGCCGATGAAAAACTTCGGCGTGAATTCCAGACCAGCGTCCTGGCCCGTTGCCTGCGCGAGTCCGCCTTGCTGCTGGAACAGCATGACGCGAAAGCCGTCGAAACCGGCGTCGCGCAGGGCCTTCCGATATTCCGTCGCGTACATGCCGAAGCGGCACGGGCCGCACGCACCGGCGGTCAGGAAGACATAGCGTTTGACCGCTTCGGACGGCGAGATGGCTTCGTCGCGACAGCGCTCGGTCAGGTGTTTCACCAGGTTACCGACGGTGAAATAGGTCGGGTTGCACTGGCCGCGGTTGCCGAATTCCTTGCCGTAGCGAAGCGCCTCGTTGTCCGGCACGTCGATGACCTCGACGTTGTAACCAAGTCCGCTCAGGGCGGATTTTACCAAATAGTCGTGCGCGGCGGTGAGCCCCGACACGAGCAGGGTGGTGTGGGCACGCTCGGCCTTGGTGAATTGCGGATTCACCATGGTGTCGCGCCAGTGGCGCTCGGACGAGGGCACGCCCAGTCGCTTTTGCTCTTCGCGCGCAAAGGCCGCCAGCTCGTCGTCAATCGTGTGCAGCGTGTCGGTCAGCTCCTGTCGTCCTACGGACTCATTCGCAATCATGACCATGCCCCTCCTATTTCAAATGCGCGTGACCGTGTCGGTGTCTTTGCGCCGAATTCCAAGTCGAACCAATCCCATCTCTGCGCGGGCCGCATTCGCAGCCAAGGCGGTAGCGGCCGCGGCAGCTTCGCTGCGGTCCCGTTCGTAGCGACGCACGCGATCGATGATTTCGCCAATCTGCCGTGCAATTCCCGTGTCACCCAAGGCGCGCGCGGCCAGCTCGTGCTGCTTGCGGCGCAGAAGCTCGAGGCGCTTCACGTCCACGCGATAGGCGAGCTCTTGTTTCGCTTTGGCGAGATCCTCCAGCCGCTCTTGGTGCAGACCCAGGCTGTGCGCGTAGGTCTTCACA
>CAZTTW010000709.1:0-3158 GCA_964616265.1 uncultured Myxococcales bacterium
CGATTTCTTTCAGCACGGCCTTGAGCCGCTCTTCGAACTCGCCGCGGTACTTGGTCCCGGCGATGAGAGCGCCCAGGTCGAGCGCCTGAATGCGCTTGTCCTTGAGCGACTCGGGAACGTCGCCCGCGGCAATTCGCTGCGCGATGCCTTCGACGATGGCCGTCTTGCCCACGCCGGGCTCGCCGATGAGGACGGGATTGTTCTTGGTCCGGCGCGAGAGCACCTGCATGGCACGACGAACCTCTTCGTCGCGACCGATGACGGGGTCGAGCTTTCCCTTGCGCGCCAGATCCGTAAGGTCACGCGTGTACTTCGCCAGCGCCTGATAGCGTTGCTCGGCGTCCGGATCGGTCACGCGCTGGTTGCCGCGCACGTCGGCCAAGGCCTTGAGCAGGTCGTCGCGCCGCACGCCGGCTTCGCGGAGAATGCGCGTGACGTCGCCTGCATCCTTGGCGACCATCGCGAGCAAGAGGTGCTCGCTCGAAACGTATTCGTCTTTGAACTCGGCCGACTGGCGGCTGGCTTCGTCGAGCAAGTCCTTGAGTCGGCGGCCGACGAAACCATCGGCGCTGCTACCGCGCACTTGGGGCTGCTTCTCCAGGGCCTCGTCGACCTTCGCGCTGATGGCTTCGGCGTCGGAGCCCAGCTTGCGCAAGACGGCCAGCACTACGCCGTCTTCCTGGGTCAAGAGCGCCCGCAACAGGTGCTCGGGCGTGACTTCTTGGTGGGCTCGCTGGTCGGCCAAGTCACGGGCCGCTGCCAGCGCTTCCTGAGCCTTGATGGTGAACTTGTCGAGCCGCATGATTCTGTGTGCCTAGGTAAGCACCGGCCGCAAGCGGACAAGGACGAGCGCTGAATCTCGTCGTCAGTCGATTCTTTTCGGCGTCAGCCAGCGTCGGGAACCGAGGGCCATTCGTCTACCTTCTGGGCAACTTGAACAAGGTTGCAGGGATCGGCTCGTCGAACACGATCTGCCGGACCTGGCTTTCCATGGTCACTGGCCCGACGGTCACGTCTTCGTGGTACCAGACCAGGACGCCTTCCACCCGGCGCCAGTCCGAGAAACGTGTGACGTACGGCACCTGGCCGCCCGGGGACGCCTGCACCCCTTTCTCGAGCACGCGGAGATGGGTTTTGCGGTCGAAGCAGATGGTCGTCGGCGCGGCTTTCACCTTGTGAAATTCGACGCATTCCCACGTTTCGCCCGCCGGCGGCGCCACCGGCGGCACGACGGAAGATGCTTCGGCGTAGACCTCGGCGAGGTGCCATTCCGAATTCCAGGTGGCGGCGATGCGAACGTCCTCGGCCTCGCCCCCTTTGAGCAGGCGCAGCCCACCGATCGGATCCTTGGACCACGCCTTGTGTCCGTCCGAGCCGCGCTGGGAGGTACCCATGCCGGGCATTTCCGAGGTGCTGAAGACCTTTCCGCCGCGAGCCATGCGCGTTTCTTCGTTGAACGTGAAGTGCATGGCCTTGACGGTCACTTCGTGTTTCACGCGCACCGTCTTGTGCTTTTTCCAATTCTTTTCGTCGCCGATCGCGCGCGCATAGTCCGCAAGCACCGCCTTCGCTTCGCGCAACGCCGCGGGCGGCGCAGGGACAGGGGCGGGCACAGGGGCGGCAATGATCGCTCCGGCATCAACCGCAAGCACGAGGGCGAACAACGTGATCATGAAGCGCATGCTTGAGCCACCGGCGGCGCGTCGTCAAGCGCGGACGCGTCGGTGCCCGGCCGCGGGGGCGCTGCTACTTGCCGTCGCGGGCGACGACCAGCGCTTCGTCGAGAACCGAATCGTGACCGCCCAGAAGGGCTGCCCGCGTCTCGGTAACACGCACGTCGGGCTGAACACCGCGGCCTTCGATAGCCACTCCCTTCGGCGTCTTGAAACCGGCCACCGGAATTTGCATCACCGCCCCGCCGGGCAGCGCCTCGATGGTCGAGCCCAAGGCCGCACCGACCGTGAAATCGCCGACCACGACGGCGCGCTTCGACTCCTGCAAACCGGCAGCGAGGATCTCGGAGGTCGAAGCGCTACCCTCGTCGGTGAGAATGACGACCTTGCCGGCAAACGACTTCACGCCGAGCGACGGCGCCGCCACCAGATCGTTGGCGAAGTCGCGAAATTGAATGACACCAAGGTTTGTCTCGCGAGAAATCAGCCGCGCGGCCACCGGGATGGCCATGCCGCCAAAGCCGCCGGGATTGCCGCGCAAGTCGAGCACCACGGCCTTGGCACCACGCTGGCGAAAGCCATCGATGGCCTTCTGCACTTCCCCAAGCACCGGTTCGAGCAAGAAGAAGTTAAACGCGATGATGCCCACGTCGCCCACGCGCGACACGCGGACCTCGGGCACCACCGGCGGCATGAGCAACGCCTGCACCGCCGCGCGCGCCGGCGGATCCCGGATGAGCAACGCTTCGCCCGGCTGATTGTTTCCATCGAGGAATCGAATGCTGACCCGGCTACCGCTTGGACCCGAAAGAAGATGGGCGGCGCGCCGGCGCAGGCGGAAGCGTTCTTCGACGGGCCGAAGCGCGCGTGCCGAAACCGGCATGGGCAGAAGGGCCCGACCGCCGATGTGGGTGACAACGTAGCCGGGGCGAAGACCGGCTTGCGCTGCCGACGATGCGGGACGCACGAACGTCACCGTGGGCTGGCCCTCGATGGATCGCACGATGAGGCCCGGATCGCCGATGCCGGAGCCGACCTCGACGACCTCTGCACCGGCCGGGCGCGAAGGCTCTGTGTCTTCCACCGCATTTTCGATTTCATCGCCCGGACCGTGGATTTCGAGGTGCGACTGGCCGAGCGACCCGAGCATCTCGTTCAGCAGCCGGTAAAACGTCGGCTCGTCAGGCGCCGCGAGGACGAGCGGCTCGTACTTGGCGCGCACCGCTTGCCAGTCGAGACCTGCCAGATGCTTGTCGAAATCCTTGTCGCGCACGGCAGTCCACGCCGCCGTGAAGATCGATTCGCGGACCCGCAGCCGCACGCTCGAAGGTCCCATCGGCGCCGGTGCACCGACGGCAGCCTCCACAGGCAAGAAGGCCGGCGGCATGTTCGCGCTGGGCGCGTCGGGGTTGGGCGCACGCGCAGGAGTCTGTGGCGGAGCCGTTTGCGCGGCACACGCGGACGAAAGCGCAGCCACGACAAGTG
>CAZTTW010000710.1:0-3158 GCA_964616265.1 uncultured Myxococcales bacterium
CTTTCATACTGGCCGGCGGCGACCAGGGCGCGGCCCAAACCTTGCCGCCGTACTTCACGACGTCCGGGGCATCGACGAACGCGGCATCGCCCATGATCTCGGGCTTGCCGTCCTTTCCCTCGATGCCAATCCGGAGCAACGTCATGCCGATTCCGTTGACCGGATCCCAGAAGAGGGTTCGCAGGGCAGGCGTGTGGGTCGACTGGGGAATCCACACGTCGGCAATGCCGAAGCCATCCATCGTCTGGTAGGTGGTCGCCGGATTGACGGTGATATCGCCAGTCTGAGCTGTCCCCGGCGTCTTCGTCCCAACGTAGACCCCGGCGTCGACGCCGC
Organism: uncultured Myxococcales bacterium; assembly: GCA_964616265.1. Classification (GTDB taxonomy): domain Bacteria; phylum Myxococcota_A; class Polyangia; order Fen-1088; family Fen-1088; genus Fen-1118. The sequence goes on from CAZTTW010000710.1 coordinate 337, forward strand.
TGCCACCCGATCCGCCAGGTCCACTCGTGCCTGCGTCTTTCACTTGCCCGCCCGAGCCGGTCGCTCCGCCGACGGCACCGCCTGATCCGGGGCCACTCGCGCCACCCGAGCTGGTCGCTCCGCCCGAGGCCTTACCGCCCGAGCCTCCGGGGCTGCTCGTGCCACCGGTAGTCGTCTGGCCGCCCGAACTGATCGCTCCGCCAGCGGCGCTACTGCCACCTGATCCGACCGTTCCGCCGCTGCTCGTTGTTCCGCCGTTGTCGGCGTTGCCGCCATTGCCAGATTTGCCGCCGCTACCCGACCCCATTTGGCTGGACGAACAAGCCGCGCCCGCAATCGCGAGTGCCGTAAGTAGACAGCCGGATTTCATGTGTACTCCTTGCCGTGGAAAAGATCGGGATGGCCCACCATCTATTGGCTTGCCAACGATGGGTAGATTTCTCAAAAAGTGCACACTCGGCTCGAAACCGGCTCACGCGGCCTCTGCGCTATCGCAGGATGCCAGCGGCAACGCCTTCGGCGCAACAGCCCGGCGATGCGAAAAAACAGCTGAGCCGCTCCTGCCTCGTTCAGCACGTCCTTCGCACCGCCGCACGCCGATGCGGTGGATGTGGCAGCGCTCGGCACATGTATAGCGATCTCAACGAATGGTGGACTCGTTGCCTTTGCCAGGAGAAGAATAGGCTCCCCGCAACGTAGCCGGCGCGCTTTTCAAGGAGAGCCTCAATGACCAAAACTCTGTTTACCCTGATCACTGTCGGGCTGCTTGCTGTCGGAGCTGGTAGTTGTGGAGGTGGTGGCGGCGGCGGCAGTAGCGGCAGTCCGCTTGCGGGAGATCTTTGCAAGAAAGCCGACGCCTGTGGCTCCCTTTCGGGCATTACCGCGGCTCAGTGCGAAGACGTCGTGAACAAGTCACTGCAGTCCATGTCCAGCAGCGCACGCTCCGACGCCGAGAAGGCTCTCAGTGCCTGCCTAGCGACGGCAGACTGCGCCGGCCTTAACACCTGCATGGAGGTCGCACAAAACGGCGGAGGCGGAGGAAGTGCTGGCTCAGGCGGGAGCGCGACGGGTGGCAGTACGGCGCCTGGCAGTGGCGGCAGCGTGGCCGGCGGCAGCGGCAGCTCGGCTGGCAGCAGCGGTACCTCGGCTGGCGGCAGCGGCGGTGGCTCGCCTGGCGGCAGCGGCGGTACTTCGGCTGGTGGGAGCGGCGGTGGCACGGTCGGCGGGAGTGGCGGCAAGGCGGCCGGCGGCGACGGGGGCAGCTCTGTTGGCACCGGCGGTAGCGCGGTCGGCAGCACAGGCAGCGGTGCCGGCGGCCAAGCTGGCGGGACCGGCGGCCAAGCTGGCGCGACCGGCGGCTCTTCGGACACCGTCGAGCTGATGGTGTCCGGTCCGGATGCCTACTGGTCGAAGGGAGACGTGACGAAGGTCACCAGCGGAACGGCCGACGTGAACGTCGATAAGAATACGACGTACCAGCGCTGGGACGGGTTCGGAGGATGTTTCAATGAGCAAGGATGGGATGCCCTTTCCGCGGTCAGCGCTGACGACATAGCGAACGCGATGAAGCTCCTTTTCGATCCACAAAGCGGCGCGAATTTCGCCTATGGGCGAGTTCCGCTGGGCGCCAGCGATTACGCGATGAGCTGGTATACGCTGGACGATACGGCGGGCGACTATTCGATGGACAAGTTCTCCATCGACCGCGACCGGCAAAAGCTAATCCCATTCATCAAAGAAGCCTTGAAGGTCAAGTCCGACCTCCATCTCTGGGCTAGCCCCTGGGTCGTTCCCGGCTGGATGATGGACAGCAGCTCGAACATGAAGAGCGATGCACAGACGCTCGGAGCGCATGCCCTGTATATCGCCAGGTTCGTGGAGGAGTATGCCAAGGAGGGCATGAAGATCGAGGCGATCCACCCGCAGAACGAGCCCGGATATGCCAGGGTTCACTGGACGCAATCACTCTTCATCAACTACATCAAGACGTATCTTGCGCCAACGTTTGCCCAACGGAACCTCACCACCGATATCTGGTGCGGAACCATGTCCAAGGATCCGGATGACACCAATATCGCCAAGGCCATCGCGCTGGACGCGGACGCCATGAAGTACGTCAAGGGTTTTGGCGTGCAGTGGAACCTGCAAGCCGCCGTAGCCACCTTAGCGGCCAAGGCGCCCGTCATGCAGACCGAGCACAAGTGTGGCAATTACAACTTCGACACTCCGTATTGGGACAAGAGCCGCTACAGCTCGACCAAACCTCAGAACGATCATCTCTACGGCGAGGAGAGCTGGCAGCTCATCCGGGATTGGACCGTCTCAGGTGTGAGCTCGTACAGCGCTTGGAACATGGTGCTCGACACCACGGGCATGAGCCTGGACGCCTGGCCCCAGAATGCGCTCTTGGTGGTGGATCGCACCGCGAAGAAGTTGACCGTGACTCCGGCCTACTACGTTTTCCGTCATTTCTCCCAGTACATCACCCCAGGAGCGACTCGCATCGGAACCAGCGGCAGCAGTGACGCCTTCAAGGGCGCCAACAACACTGCCTTCAACAGCCTCAACGCCTTAGCGTTCAAGAACCCTGACGGCAGCATTATCGTGCAGGTTTACAACAAGAATGGCTCGCCTACGAAAGCGACCATCGGCGTGGGCACCGCATTCTCCCAGACATTGTATCAATTCAGTATTCCCGCACACGGCTGGGCTACTCTGCGCACATCGCCGTGATTCGCTGACGGTCTCCGCGGTGTCCGGCCTCCAACTAGTAGTCCGTCCCATAAGTTGCGCGGAAAACTTGGCGCAGGGGGCGGATATCT
>CAZTTW010000711.1:0-3152 GCA_964616265.1 uncultured Myxococcales bacterium
TGGCATCCGCGCAACTCGCCCACGGATTGCTCATCAGCGGCCAGGCGGGCACCGTCCGGTCCCGCGAGCATACGCGCCGCCAGCAAGAGGTATCCACCGAGCGGCTCGAGCACGTGCTGCCACGGTCGAATGGCGCGCGGGTTGCGCACCGGCACGGGGTGGCCCGCGCTCAGGTTGCGGGCGATGTCCGCCACGATGCGGTCCTGCGCCCAGTCACCGCCGCCGATGACGTTGCCGGCACGCGCTGAAGCCAGACGTACGCCATGGCTCGCTTCGCGCTCGGCGGGAAGGGAGGGAAAGAACGACTGGCGATACGACGACACGACAATTTCGGCCGCGCCCTTGCTGGCACTGTACGGGTCGAATCCGCCCATCGGATCGGTTTCGCGATAGCCGAAGACTTGCTCGCGGTTCTCGTAGCATTTGTCGCTGGTGATGATGACGACGGCGCACGGACGTCCCAGCGCTCGCACGGCATCGAGAACGCTGGCCGTGCCGATAACATTCACGTCGAAGGTTTCGCGTGGCTCGGCGTAGCTGGCGCGCACCAGTGGCTGCGCGGCCAAGTGAAAGACCACATCGGGCGCGGCGGCGTGCATGGCTTTTGCGAGGCGAGCGCCGTCGCGAATGTCAGCCTCGTGGTGTTGGGCCAGCACCTCGCGTACGCCGGCGGCGACGAAGGTGCTCGGCTGGGTAGGCGGAGGCAGCGAGTAACCGGTCACCCGCGCGCCGAGACGAGTCAGCCACAGGGTAAGCCAGGCTCCCTTGAAACCGGTGTGTCCGGTGACGAAGACGGATTTTCCAGCGAATGCCGCGGGCAAGAGCTGGAGCGGATCGCTCACCAAACTTTCCACGGCGCCTTCCCGCTGGACCACAGCTCGTTCAGCTTTTGGTGTTCGCGGAAGGTATCCATGGCGAAGAAGAACCCGTCGTGGCGATAGCCCATGAGCTGCCCTTCTCTAGCCAGCTTCTCCAGCGGCTCTTGTTCGAGGATGCAGCCGTCGTCGCTCTTGAGGTAGTCGAACACGCGGCGCTCGAACACGAAGAAGCCGGCGTTTGCACGTCCGTCCATCACCGGCTTCTCGATGAAGGACGTCACCTTCCCCGACGCATCCATGTCCAGCATCCCGAAGCGCGAGGTCGGCGCCATGGTGGTCATGGTTGCCAGCTTGCCGTGCTCGCGGTGGAAGGCCAGGACCTTGCGCAAATCAACGTCGGCCAAACCGTCGCCGTAGGTGACCATGAAGCGATCGCCGTCGACGTAGCGCTGCGCGCGCTTGACCCGTGCGCCGGTCATGGCGTTGGCGCCCGTCTCGGCGAGCGTCACCTCGTAGTCCTGCTCGTCGTGCGCATCGTGGTGCACGATCTGGTGCTTACGACCGAGCGAGATGGTGAAGTCGTTGTTCATCGCTTCGTAGTTGAGGAAGTACTCGCGGATGACGTCGCCGCGATAGCCGAGACACAGCACGAACTCGCGAAAGCCGTGGTGGGCGTAGATTTTCATGATGTGCCACAGGATCGGCCGCCCGCCGATCTCGACCATGGGCTTGGGCCGAAATTCCGTCTGTTCGCGCAATCGCGTTCCCATGCCGCCGCACAAAATGATCGTCTTCATCGTTAGGCGGCAACACTAAACGGCGTACAAGGGTGGGTCAATGAGTTGCTCAGTCCCACGCGTCGGTGCGGATTCGCGCGGGCGGCACGCCGGCGCCGGCGAGCCCGGTTCGGAACATCGCGAGCATCGCTGGCGGGCCAGAAATGTAGTATGTCGCCGCGTCGCCTGCGCCGGTGGCGCGGGCGGCTTCCAGCGCCGCTTCGACCGACAGTCTGCCCGGGCGTTCACTTTCGCCGGCGTTTTCTTCGACGAAAGCCTGCCACGCGAGATTCGGCGAGCGCTCCTTGGCCTGCTTCAGCACATCACGATAAATGAGCAGCTCGGATCGCCGAGCGCCGTAGAGCACGCGCACCGGCGCCGCGCTCGACGCTCCCGCAAAGAACGACACGAACGGCGTGATGCCGGTTCCACCGGCGATCAAGATGACCGGCGCGTTTTCTTCCGACTGGATGACGAAATCGCCGTAGGGCAGCTTGACCCAAACCTGGTCGCCCTCCTTGAGCGCCATCATGCGCTGAGTGAATTTGCCTTGGGCGGACACCGTGATACGCAGACGCTGGCGGTCGTCGGGCGGACTGGCGATGGAGAACACGCGCGACTCCGGCCAGTGTTGCGACGGATCGAATGGATCGATCGCCAGGTGCAGGAACTGACCCGGCCGAAAGCGCGGCGCCGGCCGCTCGGGCACGAGAATGAAACTGCGCACGTCCGGCGCATGGGTCTCGATGACGTCGACGCGAGCGCGAAGCTTGATCGGCTGGGCCACGATGCGAATCCGTCAGAGCGCCATGAAATCGTTGAACACGCTCGCCACGTAGTCGAGCTCGGCCTGGGTCAAGCCGGGATAAACGCCGATGAAAAACGTGTCCGACGTGATGCGATCCGTGTTCTGCAAATCGCCCACCACCCGATGTTCGATGTTCATGAAGCCGGGATGGCGAAGCAGGTTGCCGCTGAACAGGTTGCGCGTCTCGACCTTGCGGGTCTGCAAATAGGCCAGGATCTTTTCGCGCGTGAAGCCCGCGCCCTTCTGCACGGTGATGACGAAGGCGAACCACGACGGGTCTGCGCCCTCGGTGGCCTTCGGCAGAATCAAGCGATCGCCGTACGGCCGGAGCGCTTCGCTTAGGTAGGCGTGGTTGCGCTTGCGCGCCGCCGTGAAGCCGTCCAGGCGATCCATCTGCGAGCAGCCGATGGCGGCTTGAATGTCGGTCGCCTTCAGGTTGTAGCCGATGTGCGAGTAGACGTATTTGTGGTCGTAGCCCACCGGCAGCGTGCCGAGCTGTTGCGAAAAACGGCGGCCGCAGGTGTTGTTCTCGCCACCCGCGCAGTAGCAATCGCGGCCCCAGTCGCGGATCGAGCGCGCCGCACGCGCCAGGGTTTCGTTGCTCGTGGCCACCGCGCCGCCTTCGCCCATCGTGATGTGGTGGGCGGGATAGAACGAAAACGTCGCCAGGTCGCCGAACGTGCCGGTCAGCTTGCCGCCGAAGCGCGAGCCCAGCGCATCGCAGTTGTCCTCGATGAGCCACAGGTTGTG
>CAZTTW010000712.1:0-3148 GCA_964616265.1 uncultured Myxococcales bacterium
CACGAAGCGCGGGTCGTGCGCCATGTCGCCGCAGACCGATACTTCGCGTTCGTGGCGCAAGGCCCCGGTGATGGCTCGGTTGAGCCCGCGCAGGACGGCAGGGTGGTGTGGGACGTACAAGTCGGCGACGTGCGCGTTGGTGCGATCCACGGCGAGCATGTACTGAACGAAGTCGTTCGTGCCGATGGAGAAGAAGTCGGCCTTCTTCGCGAGGTCATCCATCATCTCGAGCACCGATGGAACTTCGAGCATCATGCCGAGCTCGACGTGCTCACAAGCCGGCACTTTTTCCCGTCGCAGGGCTGCACGCGATTCCTCGACCGCCTCGGTCGCCGCTGCCAGCTCGTCGGGCGAGGAAATCATCGGAAACATGATGCGCACGCGGGTATCGTGACCCGCACGCAAAATGGCGCGCAGCTGTTGCAGGAAGACTTCCCGGTGGCGCAAGGAGAAGCGAATCGAGCGCAGACCGAGGAAGGGGTTGGCTTCGGCTCCGTAGTCGAAGTACGACAGCACCTTGTCGCCACCTACGTCGAGCGTCCGGAAGGTAATCTCGCGGCCGGGCATGCCCTCGACCAGGTGCCGGTAGATACGGAACTGTTCTTCCTCGCTCGGGAAGTCGTTACGAATCATGAACGGAAATTCCGTTCGATAAAGGCCGATGCCTTCCGCTTTGTACGAGCGCGCGACGTCGACGTCGGCGAGCAGGTTGATGTTGGCCAGCAGATGAATGCGCGTGCCGTCGGCGGTAAAGGTTTGCTCGCGCATTCCTTCGGCTTGGCCGACGGCCGAGCGCCGGGCTTCTTCCTGCTCGCGGAATCGTTGCTGAACTTCTTCCGAGGGCGAGATGTACAGGTTGCCCTGGCGGGCATCGAGGACGACGCGCGTACCGTCGGGAATGTCCAGCAAGTGCGGCTCGTCGACGAAAATAAGGGGCAGGTCGAGAGAGCGCGCGAGCACCGCCACGTGGGAGGTGACGCCGCCCGAGAGCAGCACGATGCCGCCGACCTTTTCGAGACCGAGCTTGAGAACGTCGGACGGCAGCAGCTCGGCGGCGATGGCGATCCGACCGGCCAGGCTCGATTCGGCGTCGCGATGACCGGAAAGATTAGCCAGCAGACGCCTGCCCACGTCCATGACGTCGTAGCGCTTTTCCCGCATGTACGAGTTGTCCATGCGGTCGAACAGCTCGACGTAGTTGAGAATCACACGGTAGACGGCTTCGGCGGGCGGCGTGCCGGCAGCGATTTGTTCTTCCATCGCTCCCAGCCAGCTTTGGTCGCGCAGCATGAGGAGCTGGGCCGAGAAGATGACCGCGGTGACGTCGGACAGTCGGTCGCTAGCCAGCTTCTCGAGATGCTCGAGCTGCTTCTCCGTGGCAGCAACCGCTTGGCGGAATGCTGGCAAGTCGAACGAGGCGCCGCCGATGAGGGCGCGGATTTCCGCTAACGAGGGTTGCCGAATGAGAACCGCGTCGCCCACCGCGCAGCCCTCGGCGCCAACTTGACCGTGAGCGAAGCGCAACTCGGATGGGGCTGGGGTTGGGGTTGGCGCAACCGAGGAGCTTTCCAGGGTGAGCAGCAGGCGCGCCATTTCGATGGTGGTGGCAAGCTGCATGGTGATGGCGCGAAAGACCTGCACGTCCTCGCCGGAAAAGTGTCCCGGCTGCTTGCTCTGCAGAGTCATCGCTCCGACGGGGCGCCGCCCGCGCAGAATCGGCACCGCGACGAACGAGTGGTAGACCTCTTCGCCAATGCCGGGAAAGAAGCGGAAGGCTGGATTGGTGGGCGCGTCCGCTTCGCAGATCGGGCGACGTTCGGAAAACGCCAGGCCGGTCAGGCCTTCGCCGGGACGCAGGCGCACGTTGCCGACGGAGCTTGGCAAAAGACCGCGCGTCGCGCGGAGGACCAGCTCCTGTCGGGCTTCGTCGAAAAGGTAGACCGAGCAAACGTCCGCTTCCATATGGCCCGCAGCGGTGTCGACGATCTTCTGTAACATCGCATCCAGATCGGATGCGTCCGTGATGATGGCGGAGAGCTCCCCAATGTCGCAGATGAGCTTTGCATGATCACGAGTGACGGTGGCCATCGGTGCTACAGGGCAAACGCCCCGATCGCCAGTCTGATGCGATTGTCGCCGGAAAGCCAGATTTCAATTCAGCGATTGGCTTCAACGACGGTTACGGCTTTCCGACGAAGGTCGTAACGGATTGCGCGGGCACGGAACCGGAGAATCGTCCGGCGGTACCGGTGATAGCCGTCCCAGCCTCGAGGTTCGAGGTCGCGGACGTAACGTACGGGGTGATCGTGCCCGGCCACCCGGCACCCGAGACGAAGAACGAAACCTGCTGGGCGCTCGACCCCTCGTTGAGTACCACGATGGCCACCGTGCCGTCGGTCGGACTTACGAACGGAACCATGTGCAGGGTGGACGGCACACCCGAGACACCCACGCGCACGTATCCGGGACGCACGAACTTGCTGAAGTTGCCCATGGTGTAGACCCGCTTGGGGGGATTGCTCGCGGTGCCGCCGTCCATGAAATGCGTGGTCCACCAGTAATGCCAGCCACTGGCCCCGCCAGCGGTGACGCCTGAATAAATCCCGCGGGCGGTGTCGATGCCGGGACCGATGCCCGCGCCGCTCGTGTAGTAGATTTCCGTCTCCCAGATGTGCTGCTTCACGCCCGCGGGTGGCGTCGGGCGCGTGTAGCTGCTGTTGTTGGAGCCGTAGTCATGCGTGGCGATGATCTCGACGAGCGAGCTGACGGTCGCGTCGCCCACGATAGCGGTGCCGTAGTTGTCGCCACTCCACGTGTTGCCCCAAACGTCCGGCTCGGCCGCGATCACTTTGACCGGCGGGCTGAGCGCTTGCAGCTTCGGACCCAGCACCTTGATGAAGTTGTTCATCTGGGTCTTGTCGTAGATGCACGACTCGTAGGACGCTACGAAATCAGGCTCGTTTTGCGCCGAAATTCCCCACAGATCCACGCCGGCATTCTGCTTGAAGTAGGCCGGGAACGCCGCGAGGACTGTGGCCCAGGCATCGTACGAGGCGGTATTCAAATGGCCGCCGTTGTTGACGTTGTTGTTGTCTTTCATACTGGCCGGCGGCGACCAGGGCGCGGCCCAAACCTTGCCGCCGTACTT
>CAZTTW010000713.1:0-3145 GCA_964616265.1 uncultured Myxococcales bacterium
CCCTAGCTGGAGACAGCGCTCGAGGCCGTGCTCGGCGAGCGGCTGGGCAATATCATCGTCGAATCTCACGAGGTGGGCGTCGAGGCCATCGATTTTCTCAAGCAGAAGAGCGAGGGCCGATCGAGCTTCATTCCGCTTTCGCTGCGGGGAATGTCTCCGTCGGGCGAGGTGGTGTACGACGTCACGGGCGGCGCCAGTGTCGAGGCCGAGACCACCCTCATCCCGGCCCCTGCCGACTGGTCCATCGGCGACGGCGTGCGCGGTCCGATGCTCGAGCTTATCGGGTTCGACCGTCACTACGACCGCATCGCCAGCTATCTGCTCGGCGACGTCATCGTCGTCGAGGATCTGCGCAAGGCGCTTGCCCTGTGGCGCGATGTCAAGCCCGGCAAGACGCTGGTCACGCTCGACGGCGAGGTCATTGATCGTCACGGCGTGGTGACCGGTGGCTCGCGCGAGTCCGCGGTCGCCAGCGTGCTGGCGCAAAAGCGCGAAATGCGCGAGCTCGAAGAAGTCGTGGCTCGTCTCGACCAAGACTACCAGTCGACGCTCGATCGCCACGTGAACAACAAGCAAGCCCTCGCAGAAGCTACGAGCGCTCTCGACGAGACGATCGCGACCATTCGTCGCGACGAGCTCGAATTGACGGCCCACCGCCGGGACACCGATCGCCTGAACCGCGAGCGAACGCAGGCGGAAGCGCGCCGCGTGCTGCTGGCGAGCACGATTGAAAACCTGCGCGGCTCGACCAGTCAGAATCAAGCACGCATCGAGGACGCCACAGTTCAGCTCCTGACCGAGCAAGAAGCCATGGCCGAGCACGATGCCAAGGCCGAAGCGCTGCGCTCGCAAGTGGAAACGCTGGCCCAAAGTGACGATGATCTTCTCGCCGAGCTTTCGACCGTCAATGTCGCGGCGGCGCAAGCTAGCGACCGCAAGCGCATGGCGCGGGAAAGCGTCGATCGCTTGCGCAGGGAAATTGCCGATCATCAAAGCAAGCGCGCTCAACTCGACGACGAATCGGGGCGAGATCTGGCGCGCGCCGAGAGTTTGCGCGAGCAGGCCGAGCAGTTGCGCCAGGAAGCGTCCACCCTGCAGGCCGAGCTGAGCGAGCGTTCGCGGTCCTACACCGAGCGGCAGATGGCGGCCGAAGAACGGAGCGGCCTCTTGGCTCGCCGGGATGCCGATCTGAAGTCCCTGCGGTCGGACGTTGCACGGCTTGCGCAAGAACTCAACGCTTTCGATTTGCGGCGCCAGCAGATCGGCATGCGCCTCGATGGTCTGGACGAGCAGATCCGCGATCGCTATCCCGAGGTCGACAAGGTGGCCAGCGTGGTGACCGACTTCCACCTGCGACCGCTGTCAGGCGAGGAAGAGGAGAGTCGTGTCCGCGAGTTGCGTGGCCTCGTCGAGCGCATGGGCGATATCAACCTGACGGCCATCGAAGAGTCGGCCGAGCTGCAGCAGCGCTACGATTTCCTCACCGCACAGAAGGCGGATCTCGAATCGGCCATCAGCCGACTGGAAACGGCCATCGACAAGATCAACCGAGCCTCGCGCAAGCGCTTCCGGGAAGTTTTCGATACGGTCAACACCAAGTTCCAAGACGTGTTCCCGCACCTGTTCGGTGGTGGCAAGGCGCACTTGGCGCTGACCGACGAGAGCGATCTGCTCGAAACCGGCGTGGAAATCATCGCCAATCCACCCGGGAAGAAGATGTTGCAGAACATCGAGCTGCTCTCGGGTGGTGAAAAGGCGCTGACCGCCGTCTCGCTGCTCTTTGCCATCTTCCTCGTCAAGCCGTCGCCGTTCTGCGTGCTGGACGAGGTCGACGCGCCTCTCGACGAGGCAAACGTCGGTCGTTTCAATCAGGCAGTGCGCGAGATGACCGATCAATCGCAGTTCATCATCGTGACGCACAACCAGCGAACCATGGAAATCGCGGACAAGCTGTGCGGCATCACGATGGAAGAATCGGGCGTGTCGAAGCTCGTTGCGGTGAACTTGCGTTCCAGAAAACGTGAACCGGAACCGATCGAGCCGCCTTCGGAGATCATCTCTCCGGACGACGCCGGATCGAGTCAGCCAGCATCGGCGTAGCAAAGGCGCCGCGGCGGGGTTGACGAGGCAGCGCTCTCTCAATACACTCACCACCTCTCAGACGGCTCGCCCGCGTGTGCTGGTCGGGCGTCCCTTGGAAAGGAGCAACATGGCTACCCACATTACCGACGAATGCATTAACTGCGGTGCTTGCGAGCCCGAGTGCCCGAACGACGCTATCAGCGAGGGCGACAGCAAATACATCATCGATCCGGCTCGCTGCAGCGAATGTGTCGGTTTCTTCGATCACGAGGCTTGCCAGTCGGTTTGCCCGGTCGAGTGCTGCCTGCCCGATCCCAACAACAAAGAAACCGAAGAAGTGTTGCTCGGGCGGGCCAAGCAGTTGCACGCCGACAAGAACCTGCCGGACCTAGCGGCGCTGCCGGCGAATTTGTCGCGCTTCCGCAAGGCCTAGCGGCGTCTTCCTTCTTGGACTCGTTTCAAGGGCTCTGAGCCGCTGGCTCAGGGCCCTTGTTCGTTCGTGCTGAGGCGATCGAAGTGCGCCCGTACGCGGTGAAGTTGTCCGAGCTTTTCCGTGAATTCAATGAACTGCTGCTGGCGCAGCTTCTCGTAAAACATGTCGACCAGCGTTCCTCGCGCCTCGGCAAAGCCGATGTTCTCGGGTGGCCCTTCGCTGATGTAGCGGGCAATGAAGCCGCCGTCCTGGTCGATGACCAAAGGGGTCGTGTCGCCAGGGCCGCGCAGCTTTGCGACTTCGAGACCGACGCTGGCTGAGAGAGGGCTATCCAAGCTTTGCTGGAACCGGCGCAGCGTCACGTGCCTGTCTTTCCACTCGGGCGCACGCGCGACGTCTTCGAACGCTTCGAGTGTCTTCGGGGGCTCTCTCTTGAGGAAAGCCGCGAGATCGCGAGCCGTTTGCTCGCGCGGATCTCGATCTGCTTTCTGCATGGGCGGACCGGTGTACACGGCGAGCACGGCGACTTCGACCAAGCGCGAGTGGACGAAATGGTCGCGGGTCTTTTCGTAGATCGGTCGAAGTGCGCTGTCCGGAAGCGTCTCCCGACGAAGACTCGGCTCGAGCTCT
>CAZTTW010000714.1:0-3142 GCA_964616265.1 uncultured Myxococcales bacterium
CGTTGGCCCGATGCCCGGTGGAATGCAGGAGTGCAACTAAGAGGGGGCGCCAGGCCCAGCGATGGGGATCGGGCGCTTGGTCGGACTGACCCTGCTCGTGGTGACACGGTTTAGATCAAACATAGAACCTACAGTAATTATGTTCCGCCCAGCGAATATGTCTTCGACCGACGAACCGCGGTACCGGAACGATTGCTGGACAGATCGCTTCGTGTGTCTTTCAGGGCCTTGGCATCGGCAGCCTCGATTCGTCGCAGAACAGCGTGCCCGTTGGAGGCGAGGCTTTCGGCTAGGTCGATGGCTATAGGATGGACATCCTCATCAAGCAACCGCGTGATAGGTCTGACGTGCACGTGCGGTGCTTCGGCCCGCCGGTTGTTCACATCGTCAACACACAGTCCGCAGCTGTCCCAACCACGCTCCAGTTGCAGTAGCCGCGGTCGGCAGGGACAGTTTCCCCGTTTCGTTCGTGCTGACGCCGGCTCGAAGTCAGAGGCCGGCGTTTGCGCGGGCAACCTCGGCTCTGGTTTCGCCGGCCCTACAGCGCGACTGTCCTGCAGGCGGCGACGCAGCCCGAGAAGCGGTCGCCGGCGCAGCCGCAGGTGTCACAGGCAGTGCAGGCGATGTCGTTGCAGGCAGTGACTTCGTTCAGACACTTGGTGATGCAGACGCTGGCAGTCTGTTGACAGAGGCCGTCGTAGGTCATCCCTTTGAGCGTGGGGCAAAGGGTCGATACGCGGGCCTTCGCTGCGTCGCAGGTGGTGAGACCTGCCGGAACACAGGCAATGAATTGACCGCCGCCACAGAAGCATTCTCCGCCTGCGCCGCACGCGGGGTAGGGGCAATAGCAGGCTTCTGAGAGGGACGAACAATGGCTCGTTGCCAGGCACGCACAGGCGTCCAACCCGACACAGTCGAGCGTCGAAGTGTCTATGCCAGCCTCGCGGGCGACCTCCGCCTGTCCAGCGTCGACGGGCACGCAGGTCGGGCAACCGCAAGTCGGGGTCACGATCGTCTCGCCAGGCTTGCAAAGCGGATAGGCGCAGGGCAGGGCAAGACAAGCATCGGTGGTTGCATCCTTGACCGTGCCGGCGTCTGCCGGCGCGCAGATGGGACAGCTGCATGGGTCGGGATTGGGAAGGGTGCCATTCACGCAACCGATCGCCGGACACGCCGTCTTGGGGCAGCCGGTTCCCCCGGAGCCACCGGCGCCGCCAGTTGTGCTTCCGCCTGCGTTCGATCCACCGCTGCCGATGGTCGAGCTTCCGCCCGTGTTCGAGCCGCCGCTGCCGATAGTCGCGCTGCCGCCCGCATTCGAGCCGCCGAGCCCCATGACACCTCCCGATGCGCTGGCCCTGCTTTGTCCGCCAGTTGCCGATCCGTCGGAATTCGTCTTCAGCGTATCGCTTGCGCAAGCGAGCTCAAGCGACGCGAATAGGAGCAGGGTGAAAGCGCCAATAGACCTTGTCATGCATCCTCCGCCGCGATGCTCAGCAATCTTCGTGCCGTAACGATTTTCCGCCAACGTCCCCATTTTTCCTAGGCATTCGCTCGAGTCGGTCCCATGACGCCATCAGAATTCTGAAGCCTTCGCGATGGATTTGGATGGAATCCCTCCCGGCGAAAACTGCGCGTGGTCGACGACCATGGGCCGCCAATGGTCACGAGGCGCCTAGCGACGGGAAATTTTCGGCAATGGACGACGTGTCTGGACCATAATGCGGGCGAGGACTTCATGAACAAGCTGGATAGGTTGATCCGAATAGCCTTGTTGGCCGGACTGGCTGTTGTCGGCGCCGAGGCGTGCGGCCAATCGAGCAACGGCGCCAGCAGCACCGGCGGTAGCCTCGGCAGTGGCGGCACGGCTGCGACGACCCTGGGCACCGGAGGCGGCCAAGCCGCCGGAGGGGCTGTGTCGGGCGGCTCTGGCGGAAATGGCGGTGTGGCTGGATCGGGTGGCGTGAAGAGCACCGGCGGATCGCAAGGATCGGGTGGCAGCACCGCCATCGCGTCCGGCGGGACTGGTGCGGGGGGCGTTGTGGGGGCCGGCGGATCGTCGACCGTCGGTGGCTCGACGGGAAATGGTGGTGCTAGCGGCGGAGTTGCGGGCGCTGGCGGGGGAGCTGGCGGCGGCACGACCGGTGGCACGGGCAGCGGTGGCGCCGGCGGCAGCAGTGGATCCGCGACGTGTCCTGCGGTCCTCGTCAAGCCCACCGACGGGAAGAAGACCCTCCTGGTCGGCACAACCAGCCGTAGCTACTACTTGCACATTCCGGCCAAATACGACGGCACCAAGCCAGCGCCACTGGTGGTCGACTTTCACGGCCTCGGCGGCGACGGCACCAGCGAAGCGGGCTCGAACCCCTACAAGCCGGTCATCGACCCTGAAGGCGTAGTGTCCGCGTATCCCGACGGCGCCAATGGCACCAACGGGACGGGATGGAATCTGGGCACGGGGCTGTGCTGCACGAGTGTCGATGACGTCGCGTTTGCCAAGGCTCTGGTGCAAGACGTGGCCAAGGCCGCCTGCATCGATTTGAAGCGGGTGTATGCCGTTGGCTATTCACTCGGTGGCGGCATGGTCCATGTCCTGGCCTGCAATGCGGCCGATGTCTTTGCTGCGGTTTCACCGGCCGCGTCCGATCTCGTCAAGGAAACCGTGGACAGCTGCAAGCCGGTCCGCCCGATCACGGAGATCACCTTTCGTGGCACCGCCGATCCTGCCGTTCCCTACGGCGGCGGCTCGATGGGCTCGTTCACGAACATCGGAGCGGTGGCAACCTTCCAGAAATGGGCCGAGATCGATCAGTGCACCGGATCGCCATCCGCCGCCGACAGCAACGGTTGCTCGACTTATTCCGCCTGCGCTGCTGGCGTTCAGGTCACCCTGTGCACGAAACAAGGCGGCGGTCACGATCCCGGCAATGCCACTGTGTCCTGGCCGGTGCTCAAGAAGTACACGCTGCCTTGATTCCGGTACCTGCCGCGACTCGGATCGATCGTTGAGGGCGACCGCTCAATCGTGGCTAGTCATCGTCGAGAAACATGCGTACGCACAATCGTTGGCAAGCTAGCGACTCCATCCACTGCCCGCGTTGTCGGTTGCATACGGACTTATGCGCCTGCGCTTTACTTGTGCCGA
>CAZTTW010000715.1:0-1259 GCA_964616265.1 uncultured Myxococcales bacterium
TCACCACGTTGCGAGACAGTCGCCTCACGGCAAAGGAACTGGCCGAGGCTAAGTGCTTTGCGGCCGAGGCGATGACGCCACCGCCGGCTGCCTAACGAGTGCAGGCTCACCTCACAGAGAGGCAACGGCGTTCTTCATTCGCAGAAGGGCACTGGCCAGCACCGAGCGGCTGCACCCGAAGTTGAGGCGAACAAAGCCGTCACCGCCAAATGTGCGACCGTCGGACAATCCAACACCGGCCTTTTCAAAGAAACCGGCTGGATCCGGAAGACCCAGAGCACGCGCATCAATCCACGACAGATAGGTCGCTTCCACAGGGCTAACGGAAAGACCGGGGATCTTGTCGATAGCGTCAGCGACGAAATCGCGATTGCGCCGCAAATAGGAAAGGAGCTCCTCTCGCCAAGTTGCGCAGTCGCTGTAGGCGGCAAGTGCCGCGACAAGTCCCAACACATTGACGTGCGGTACGATTCCGGCCATGGCTCGGCGGAAGCGAGCGCGAAGACCGGGATTCTCGATGATAGCTACCGAGGCGCCGAGGCCTGGAATGTTGTAGGTCTTGCTGGGCGCCATGAGTGTGATGGTTCGCGCGGCGATGGCTGGATCCAAAGAGGCAATCGGGATGTGCTGTTTCTGCGGGGCTAAGATCAACTCGTTATGGATCTCGTCTGCGCAGATCACGATGTCGTGGCGTTCGCATAGCCGCGCGATGCTGAGCAGCTCCTCGCTGTCAAAGCAGCGTCCCACGGGATTGTGGGGATTGCAGAGGAGAAACAGGCGCGTGTCGGCGCGAATGGCGTGTTCGAGAGCCTCGATGTCGAAGTGCCATCGGTCGCCGGTTTGGACCAGCGGGACGCGAAGGACGTGTCTGCCGGCATTCTTGGGAGCGGAAAAAAAGGGCGGATAGACCGGCGTCGCCGTCACGACACTGTCGCCGGGTTGGCCGATGGCCGCGCAGGTGATGTTCAGCCCGCACACGAGCCCGGGAATGAAGACTAGCCAAGCCGGATGGAGCGTCCAGCCAAAACTTGTCTGTACGTGCTGACAAAATGCATCGAGAAGAGGCTCGGGAACTGCCGTGTACCCGAGAATCCCGTGATCGAGTCGCTTGCGGAGTGCATCGAGAATGGCGGGTGGGGATGCGAAGTCCATATCAGCCACCCAAAGAGGGATGACGTCGGAATGACGGTAGCGATCCCATTTCTCGCTGAACGAGCCGCGGCGGTCAATCGGTGTGTCGAAATCGAAAGGCATGAGGA
>CAZTTW010000715.1:1359-3134 GCA_964616265.1 uncultured Myxococcales bacterium
CCTTGTTGCCGAATTTCCGTCCGGGAATTATCCCCAAGTGGGCCAGTCGGCCGCGCAGAACATTGCGAGTCACGCCTAGTAGGCGAGCGGTCTCCACTTGGTTGTGGTGGCAGAAGTTGTAGGCCTCGAGGACGATGGCCGCGTCGATCTTCGCAAACAGATCTGGCTCGTGGAGCTCGAACATCTCTTGCAGGGTCGCCTTGAAAAAGTTGAAGGCGCCACTCTCGGCATCGGGCTTCGGGACTTGAGCAGCTGCGGCCGATGTGGGTTGGAGCGAAATGTCCCGGGCGTCGATAAGACAATCCTGGCAGGTGAGGACGGCACGATGAATAACATTGTCGAGCTCACGGACGTTGCCAGGCCAGTGGTAGTCGAGCAGCGCTTGAACAGCATCCGCTGTGAGCGAGACCTCACCATAGCAACGACACTGACTGTAGATGCGAAGGAAGTACTCCGACAGGGGAAGAATATCGCCGGGTCGGTCCCTCAGGGCCGGTACGGAAAGAGCCGCCACGTTCAGGCGAAAGAAGAGATCCTCCCGAAACCGTCCGGAGCGTACGGCTGCCCCGAGATCGACGTTCGTCGCCGCAATAAGGCGGACATCGATGGAGGTTGGCGCACGCGAGCCGAGACGCACCACCTGGCGCTCTTGCAAAACGCGCAACAGCTTCACTTGAAGGAGAAGCGGAACGTCGCCGATTTCGTCGAGAAAGAGCGTGCCGCCGTGGGCGGCCTCGAACCAGCCGGGTTTCGCCGTAGCCGCGCCCGTGAATGCGCCTCGCTCGTAGCCAAAGAGCTCGGCATCGGCGAGTTCCGTGGAAAGTGCGCCGCAGTTCACGGTCACGAACGGGGCGGAATGGCGACGGCTCAGCTTGTGAACGTACCGTGCCACAACCTCCTTTCCTGTGCCGGTCTCACCCGTGATTAGGACAGTCGCATCGCTAGGAGCGATCTGGCGTATTTCCCGCAGAAGCTCCAAAGAACGAGCGTCCTCGAATATCGCCGCCGTCGTGGAGACGGAAATTTGGCCTCTGAACATCGGTGAAATCATCCCGATAGGCTGTTACGAATCAAAGTTGTGCTTTTTCAAGCCCTCCGTTGCGAAGGGCTCGCCCGCCGGGCTTTGTCGGAGATTCGGCCACTGCTTTTGTCGATCACACTCTCCGTGTTGTGTCGAGAGGACGACCGTGTTCACTCGAAGGGGACGGTGACCGTCGTACTCCACGGTGACGGATTCAGAAGTAAATAGGTATCCCATCATTCTCTCCCATTGCTGATGCTCAGAGAAGAAC
This sequence comes from uncultured Myxococcales bacterium, assembly GCA_964616265.1. Taxonomy (GTDB): domain Bacteria; phylum Myxococcota_A; class Polyangia; order Fen-1088; family Fen-1088; genus Fen-1118. The sequence continues at coordinate 2,652 of CAZTTW010000715.1, forward strand.
CAGGAAAGGAGATGAGCTGCTTAAGAACGCTGATTGAAACTACGTGGTCCTGGGTGGAGCAACCAATCCTTCGAACTCGGGTCGTGAGTGCTGAGAGCGCCATGGTCCGGTACCTCCCGAGGAATGCTGCGAGCAATGGTCGTGCCAGATCACGATTCTTCCGACTTTGCAATCCCAACCTGCCTTCGCGGCATCCAAGGGATCGACAGTGTTGCACTGTGGTGAGTCTGCCTGCTGCTTTTTCAGCAGGCATTACACAGATCTGTTCGTAGCGCAGCACGGCTCCTCAGTCGGGCGCGGCGCGCTCGCAGTGCGCTCAGCCTTCGAACACGGTGAGAGCGGCTGGTCCGAGCCCTTTTGAAAAGTCGACTAGTTTGGCTCGGCTCGCCTTCACTTCGTAGATGGCGGCGTCTGAAAGCTGGCCTTTATCGGCTCGCTCTTTGAATCGCGGATTGCGCGATCCGATGGCCTGAATGGCGACGC
>CAZTTW010000716.1:0-3124 GCA_964616265.1 uncultured Myxococcales bacterium
TGCGCACTCCAGGCGGCGGTCGAGCGGCCCGAATCACAGACGATCCAAGGGAACATCGATACGGAACCTTTTTGTAGCGCTGCCGGAGAAAGTCACGCACTTCGCCCCGCACTCGCACGGGCATCTCGATGGAAAGAGCGTCGCGAGAAAGCGTCGGCGTCTTCTTGTACGTGTGAAAGAATTTGACGCACTCGGGGCAGTAGGACAGATGCCCGTCGAAGCTTGCCTTCTCCTCGGGCGGGAGGGTACCGCTCAGGTAGTCCATGCAGTAATCAACCAGCTGGCTGCAACTGATTCCGATGACACGCTCGTAGGGCTTCACAGCTTCGCGTCCTTGGTTGCTTTCTTGTCCCTATGTTTATTCTAGATGCTCCAAGCACACAACATGGTTCACGTTGTTCGGCTGAATTTCAGCAAGGAAACGTGCCCTTTCAGTTCTGGCCGACCGAGCGACTGAAGAGAGTGTGCGCCGGTGTGAGCTCGCCGGTTCGATCTTGACAGCCGAAGCAGCTTCGGGGAAAGCCATGGATTGGCCATGGCAAACGATGCTGGAATACGAATCGATCCACGAGCACAGGGCCCGGGCGAGGCTGGCGTGTCGCTGTTGGCATTCGTGATGCGAGCGGCGTTACCGCCGAGTACGACGGTGACCGTGCCAGTCCTGGGTGATGTGACGGTTTCCGTGGAAGACCGGCAATTCCGCTCGGAGCAGGCGGCGAATTTGGAGCTTGGCTGTCACGGTATCCTGCTCTCCCTGTCTGGGGCCAGCGCTGTGCTTTGGGTCGAGAAGGGCCTCGTTCGCCTGGTCGTCGACACGTTGTTGGGCAGGCAGCCCTCCCTTGGGGGCGGGGGCCAAGGGCTGTCGCGAATCGAGCGCGGCCTCTGGCAGGGGGCCTCAGCTGCCATTGCCATGGCAATCGGACTGCCGCCGACGGTTGGGCTCGGGGCTGTCGCGGAAAGGAGTGCGCCGGGATCCGTCGTCGTGCGCACGCGGGTCGAAATTGCGGGCATGTCCGGTCGTGCATGGCTTTGCAGTACGGACGAGTTCGCAAAGCAGGTCCTGAGAGCGGATATGATCGAGGCCGAGCTCGCTGTCGAGTTGTCTCGCACGGTCGTTGCGGGCGCAGCTCTCGCCTCGGCATCGTTCAAGGATGCCGTCGTCTTCGACGAAACTGCGGCCGTTGGTTCCTGCGATTGCTGGCCCGTAGGTTTGCGCGTTGGCAATAGGTTGGCGCGTGGGGAGCTTCTTCCGGATGGAAGGCTGACGCTTGTCGATAGCGAGCATGCGCCAGAAGAGACAACCAAGGTCGAACGCCGCCGCAGCTACTCGGATACCGAACGAGAGGCGGGCGGCGCAGAGATCGTTGCAGAAATCGCTCGGTTCGCGGGCGCGCAGCTCGCCGATTTGATCGATCAGCCGGTAATTCCTCGCGCGACTCGCGTGACGTTGCGCATGGCCGACGCTCTTTGGGCGGAAGGTAATATTACCGCCATCGATGGCTGTCTTGCCGTTTGCCTTACGAAGCGGCCGGTATCGTAAGGCAGAGGCTGTCGAACAGCGCTGCGGTGGCCGCCCAGGGTGGCGCAGACTGCATCAAGCGCTTTTGCAGCGGTTGCCACACGTCGGGATTGCCCCTCAAGCCAGCGGCGCGGTGAACCACCGAGAGGCGTTCATAGCTGTCATCGGCTTTGTAGAGCAAGCCGTTACCGGTTTGTGAGGCGATGTCGTAGTCGACGATGTAGTCCGCGTACGCCGCGGAGTCGGGAACGAGCGGCAAGGTTCCGTAGCACAAAGCCACGCCCGCGGTGCGCGCCAGATGGTTGTCCTTGTCGGCGAGCAGAAGCACGTCCGCTCCGGCCAGAAGTTGCCGCTCGGCGGCCGCTGTCGTATCCGGAAGGATCGCGATCTTGCCCGGAGTCTCTATCGCGAGTCGTTTGATCTCGTCCACCAGCGCTCGATCGCCTTGTCCGGACACGGCGAAGGCGACATCGAAACGAACCAGACCCGAAATTGCCTCGATGATGGTCTGTCCGCCCCCGGCCACCGTCAACGGTGCAGTAGCGACGAGCAGCGTCCGCCGACCAAGGGCGAGGGATGTTCGCCGCGCGAGGGCCTTGCGGCACTCGGCTTTTCCTGCTGGCGCATTGGCGGAAAAGCCCCGCGCGAGAGCGGGATCGGTGGCTGGGTCGTGAGGCGCTTCATCGCAACCGAAGCGGATGGCCAGCACGGGTTGATCCGATGCTCGGAAAGAAAATTCCGGCGCAGCCGCGAAAACCTTGGCGGACGACGGGCTGGGGAATACGACGAAATCGGCATCGATAGCGCCAAGCCCGGCAAGAGATCCCTTGGCCATCGCCAGATCCGGTGCGTTGGGGTCGAGCGCTGCTCGTTCGGTGGTGGACAAGGGCGGTCCCCACGTTCCGGTCGGCAAGACGAAGACTCGACGGGTGGCCTGAATGGCCGGTAAGACGGCGGCGGCTGCCTCGCCCCAGGCAACGATTACATCCGGACGACAAATTTCGTCGCGAACCAGGGCAGAGGCCGCGCTGGCCAGCAAGGCCGCCCCATGTCCTCGATCGATTGGCTCGGCGCCGAGGACGTGCAAGGCGCATTGGCTAATCGCCGAGCGTCCCTCGAACATCGAGCACTCGCGGTCTCCGTCCGCCAGCTTGGCCATGACGGTACGCAGTCGACGTGCCATGCCGGGCAACCGCGTCGCACGTTCCTCGCTGGCGAGCGTGACCACGGTAACCTTGTGTTTGGCCGCTGAAAAGGCGCGCGCAAGTGCCGCAATGCAGACCGCAGTTTCGCTGTCCGCGACCGGGGCGACTTCGTCGCCAACGAGGAGGATATCGGCCATCTTATTGCCTAGCCGATGCAAAACTACTGCAACGCGGCCGTGGAGCCAGGCCGGGATTCAGACGAAGCTTTGACAGCGTGGAAAGCCTATTCTGTGGCGCCGCGTTCGTCGTCTTCACCCGGAAACTCGTTCACCGACGGGTACTTCATGATCTCTTTGCGGGAGATCTTCCATGCTTTCTGCACAATCCACGAGAGCGAGCGGTCTTGACGCGTAGCCTCTTCCTGGATTTCCTTCAGCATTTCCTCTGGAAAGTAGAGACT
>CAZTTW010000717.1:0-3122 GCA_964616265.1 uncultured Myxococcales bacterium
CGTGCTGGCTACCTTCCTCATCCGGGTAGAGGGATGCAGGAGGGTGCGGCGCGGCGTAGTTTACAGATCATGAACCTTCTACGCTCGGGTGCCAGATCGATCCCATGGCGCCATTCGTACCGGTGATACGCTCGGTCCATGCGACGGGCTCGGAGCGCCTTGGCCTTGCCTTGAATGCAGCGCCACTGATCGTGCCAGCTACCCTCAAGTCGCGGCACCGGTTTGATCTACAGACTGCGCAGGCTAAGCACTTTCGATGACAGAGGTTGCGTCGATGGGCTAAGAACAGACGGACTCTGGCCTTCGCCGAGGACGGCAAATGCCACTGGTGTGGAGACAATCTTCGAAAAGTGCGGCTCGGCGATCCCGACCAGCGCGGCCTTGTTCAGGGACCCGATTTCGTTCGTTTTGATCAAACGGGGCGATCGTGCTCAGCGCGATTGGAATCCCGCGCTTCTGCCGTATGGTCTCCGTTCTCCGCCGACAGCCGTTCCTTCAACAGGCAGCAGCACTCCAGACGTTCGCCCGGCGTGAGCGACTTCCCGGCGATGTCCAGCCGGCGCCGCACGTCGGCGTCTCCTTGCCTTACAAAACGAGAAGGACGGTCAGCGCGGGCGTGTTGCTGTTCAGGACGATGTCGGCCTTCCCGTCGCCGTTGAGGTCGGCGAGGGTGACAGACGAAGGAAATGAGTCCATCGGAATCACGCGATTTTCCGAAAAGGTCCCGTCGCCGTTGCCAACCAGCACGTGCAAGCTGGACGACGACGTGACGTTGCCCGTCTCCACGAAGATCAAGTCGAGGATGCCGTCGCCGTTCACATCACCGGTCGCCACGTTGGAAGTCATTCCCGCGACTGGATAGCCCCTCTTCAGCGCAAAGCCGCCTTGCCCGTCATTGAGATAGACTGAGACGTCGATGCCACCGAAGTAAGACGCGGCGGCGATGTCAGGCGCCCCATCGCGGTTGAAGTCGCCGATGGCAAACGTCGAGGCTCCGGGAATCGCCGGGAACTGACGCGTGCTGAGCTTCTGGGCATCGCCAGCCGAGTAGGCAACCATGAATCCCTCTCCGCTCGACGCCACCAGGTCCATGGTGCCGTCTCGGTTGAAGTCGGCGGCCGCGGCACCCAGGGCCCCGGTGGTAGGCAGCGTGATCGCCATGGCCGGCGTGCTGCCAAGGGCCGAACGAATCATCACCGAGTCGCCGTTCCAGGGAACGATGATGAGCTCGTCGACCTGGTCGCCATTGAAGTCGGCGGCTTGGATGGCGCGGGCACTCACCTTGATGTCTTCACTTACGCTTTGGAAGCCGAGGAAAGCCGGCTTCGTGTTGCGCATGACTGTGACGTTCCCACCTTGGGAGTCGGCAGCGACCAGATCGGTCCAGCCGTCGCCGTCAAAGTCTCCGGAAGCGAGGGCGTTGGAAGTCTTGCCGATATTCCGGTAGTCGTAGCCGAAGGTGCCGCCACCCAAGCCCCAAAACAGGTCGATTCCGTCGCTGAGCAACGCCAGGTCAAGAGAGCCGTTTCTGTCGAAGTCCGCAACCACCACTTCGCCCGTACCCCACCACGCATTGGTCGGAAAAGACTTGGTGGAAAAATGTATCTCGGTCGAGGTGCAGCCGAGCATTCCGAATACCACCAGCGCAAGGGTTGAGACTTTCATGGATTGGACTCGACCAGATAGACGGTCAGCGTATTGAGTTTCTCGTTGGCCACCACGATGTCGTCCTTGCCGTCGGCGTTGAGGTCCGCCAGGGCCACCGACCGCAGTCCGTTGCCCGTGCCGAGGATGCGATTCAACCTGAAGTCTCCGTCACCCGTGCCGGTCAGAACTTGCAACTGGTCGGACGTGTTGTCGATGAAGGCGAGGTCGGGGATGCCGTCGCCATTGACGTCCCCGGTGGTAATCGCCCGGACTATGCCCGAGGCGTAGGTAAGTCCATGTTTCACCATGCCACCGCGGCCGTCGTTGAGAAACACGGTTACCGCGCATGACGGCACGCCCGAACAACTAGGCCCGCATGCGAGATCCGGCGCTCCGTCGAGGTTGAAATCACCCGATACCATGAACGCCGGAACATTGCCCGCCGCGAAGTCGCGGGTGGTCACGCTCTGAGCGTCGGTAACCGAATAGGCGATGAGGAGGTCCTGGCCGTTATCGCCGTTCGCCCCGGCCGCGTCCAAGGTCCCGTCCCGATCGAAGTCGGCGAGAGGCACCGGAAAGGCAGTGGACCACCACGCAGAAAAGGGGATGGGGACGTCACGCTCAATCTCAGGCAATACGCCGGGAGGGGACACTATCGATAGAGACTCACCCCTGACCATGAGCTCGGCCTTCTGGTCGCCGTTGAAGTCCCCGGCTTGAAGCAAACTTCCCCGGGTGTCTTGATTCTTCGTCGGATCAAAGGTTCCGTCCCCGCGATTGCGCAGGAACCCTATCGTGCCTGCGATCCAGTTCTGAACCACCATGTCGGGCCAGCCATCCCCGTCGAAGTCCGCCACGACCAATTCCTCGCAGCCGGCGCCCGTGGGGTACTTGGCCTGCGCCTCGAAGGTCCCGTCGCCGCGCCCGAGGTACACGCTGACGTTGGCATCCTCGTAGCTCGTCACCGCCAGATCGGGTTTCCCGTCTCGATTGAGATCCCCGATAGCCACGGTCGACGGCGCTCTGCTCGCGGGAATCGAGGTGGTCGAAAAGTGGATCTCCGACGAGCTGCACCCGAGTAGCGCTAAAAGCGGTAGGACGAGCAGCGAAGGTTGCATTCGTCCACGGGAAATCGGCATTCAAGGCCGACGACTGAAGGTCAGGTCGGACGAGGTGCCGCGCCTTCGTGAACGGCACGCACGTCATCCAGCCGGTGAAAGGAGCCCACTCGACCTCTTCCATACATGCTGTCCCAACAAACCGGAAGGCGACGGCAATGGCGCAGAAAGGGTGGGGGAAGGGAAGGGCGGGTCAGCCGACGGCGCGGACGGTGACTGCGATGGCGTTTGGGCGAGGCACGGGTGTGCAGCTACGAGCTATTCCACGATCCCGCGATCGCTGCGGCCCTTCGCTGACAACGAGTCAACCCTCCGGCGCGCTACCTCGGCTCAGCCCGCCAACGGTCTTCCCCAGGC
>CAZTTW010000718.1:0-3119 GCA_964616265.1 uncultured Myxococcales bacterium
CGCCTGCTCAACGCCGGGCAAAGCGAGCCCCTCGCCTACGCCCATCACGGCTCGCTTTCGCGCGAGCTTCGTTTCGACGTGGAAGAACGCATGAAGCAGGGACGGCTGCGCGCCGTGGTCGCCACCGGCTCGCTGGAGCTGGGCATCGACATCGGCTCGGTCGACGAGGTAATTCTGGTCGGCACCCCGCCGTCGGTGGCGCAAACCCTCCAGCGCATCGGTCGCGCCGATCACCGGGTGGGCGGGACCAGCCGCGCAAGCCTCTTCGTGTTGCACGGCCTCGACGGTGTGCAGGGCGCATCCATGGCCGAGCTCGCCGGCAGCGGAAAGGTGGAGGAGATCAAGCCCATCCGCAATCCGCTCGACGTGCTGGCGCAAGTGCTGCTTTCCATGGGCTGCCACGCTCTGTGGAGTCTCGACGAGCTCTACGCCTTCGTACGCACCATCGAGCCTACCACGAGCTACCGCGCCGCTATTTCGATCTGGTGGTGGCGATGCTCGAAGGTCGCTACGCCGACGCGCCGATTCGCGAGCTGCGCCAGCGCGCCGTCGTCGATCGCACCAAGAACACATTCACGTCGCGGCCCGGCACCGATTTCGTCCTTTATCAGTCGGGCGGCACCATTCCCGACCGCGGCTACTTTCACCTGCGCCTCGCCGACACCAAAGCCATGATCGGCGAGCTGGACGAGGAATTCGTCTGGGAGCGGCGGCTCGGCGATCAATTCAGTCTCGGCACGCAGGCGTGGCGCATCCTGAACATCACCCACAACGACGTCGAGGTCAGCCCGGCGGATCCGCACGGCCCGATGATTCCGTTCTGGAAGGCCGAGGACAGCAACCGCTCGACCGAGACCTCGCTGGCCCTGCTCGATTTTCTCGATTTTTGCGAGCAGAGCCTTCATGCGGACGACGCGGACGATTTCGCTGAGCGGCTCGAACGCCGATTCGCCATGGACGCCGTCAGCGCAAAACAACTTGCGCAGTTTCTCGAGCGACAGCGCGAGGTCTCGCACGCGCCGCTGCCCGGACGCGGACGGGTGCTGGTGGAATACGGGAAAGGCTCGTCCCCCTCGGAAACCTACCAAGTCATCCTGCACACCTTTTGGGGCGGCAAGGTCAACCGGCCGCTCGCCATCGCGCTCGGCGAGGCGTGGGAGCGCAAGTACCAAAGCCCGCTCGAAGCCTTCGCTACCAACGATCACATCATGCTGATGATGCCCGAGGGCGTGGACGTGGAAGAGCTGCTCGCGCTCGTACCCGCCCACGCTCTCGACGAGCTGTTGCGCTCAGGCCTGGAAAAAACTGCGCTCTTCGGGGCGCGCTTTCGCGAGAACGCCAGCCGCGCGCTCCTGCTTCCGCGCGGCGACGCCCGCAAGCGTACGCCCCTGTGGCTCAATCGCATTCGCGCCAAGAAGCTGCTCGGCTCGGTGCTGCGCTTCGAAGACTTCCCGCTGGTGCTCGAAACCTGGCGTGAGATTCTGGAAGACGAGTTCGACCTGACGACGCTCGCGACCATTCTCGACGACATCGCCGCTCGGCGGATTACCTTGCACGTCACGCGCCCCGCCCACCTCACGCCCTTTAGCGACGGCGTGGTGTTTCGCCAGACCAACTACCACATGTATCTCGACGACGCTGCCACATCGGGCGGCCGGTCGAACCTAGCCGACGAGCTTTTCCGCGACCTCTTCCAGAGCGCGGGCGATTTGCCTGCCGTGCCGTCCGCGCTGGTGGAGGCCTTCACCAGCAAGCTCCTTCGCACGCATCCCGACTATCGGCCATCGAGTCGACTCGACGTTCTGCTGGCCGTGCGCGAGATGCCGCTCTTGCCGAGGACGGTGTTTGCGACATGGCTCGCAAGTAGTGAAAAGCCCCAGGCGGATGATCCGCTGAAATCGGTCGTGTGTTACCGGTTGCCGGGTGCCGCGGACGAGTTGGTGGCGGACGCGGCCGATCTGCCACGCCTTCTCGATCTGCGTGGAGTCGCGCCGAGCGACCTGCCGTGGCTTGCGCTCGCGGCCGATGCCAGCGCCCCGCCGGCTATCGACCATCGGGCCGTGCCGCGCAGAAACGACGAATCCTCGCCGTCACTACTCCTGGGCGAGCTACTGCGCGGGCGTGGACCTCTCGCAATGAGTGATATGACTGCCACGCTCGGCTGGAACGAAGCCGAGCTCTTGCCGATGCTCGACGAGCTCCTGGAAAGCGGCAGTATCGTCGCCGGCATGCTGATGCAAGGCCGCCCCGAACGCATGTTCTGCGATGCCGAGCACGCGGAACGGCTCTTGCGCCTTGCTCGCGCCGCCCGGCGAGAAGCGACGCACGCCGGCCTGGCGGCACGGCCCATCACCGAGCTACCGCATTTTCTGCTCGAATGGCAGGGTCTCGGTCGCGCGACCGGCAGCCTGGCGTCGTTGCAAAGCGCCCTCGACCGTCTGTTCGGATTTCCCGCCAGCGCCGACCTGTGGGAAGGCGCTGTTCTTCCCTGCCGATTGGCGCCCTATTTTCCGTCGTGGATGGACACGCTCTTTCAATCGTACGGGGTGCGCTGGCTTGGTTGCGGCAAGGAAAAGGTATCGCTCGTGATGATGGGTGAAGAAGACGTGCTCCTCGAAGAGGAAGGCGACGGCACGGAAACTGCTGCCGACGACCGCACGACCGAGATCGTGCGCCACTTGCGAGAATCGGGACGCGGCCTGGGATTTGCCGAGTTGGCGACTTCGACGGACGAATCGTCCGCGACGCTCGCCGAGCGGTTGTGGAGCCTGGCGTGGCAAGGCCGCGCCACCACCGACAGCTTCGAAACGCTCCGGCGTGGCGTTCTGTCGGGCTACGCGGCCGAGCCGGTGCAGCTAACGCAGACGGGAGGGCGCTCCGGCTTTCGCCGCTGGCAACGCTCGCGGCCGAGCTCGGGACACTGGCAGGCGCTGGACACCGAGCGCGACACGAGCCCGCTCGCGCGCGCCGAGCGAGACAAAGAGCGCGCTCGCCTGGTACTCGACCGCTACGGCGTCGTCTTCCGCGAGCTGCTGGAGCACGAGCTGCCGCCGCTGCGCTGGTCGCGCATCTTTCGCGCTTTGCGCTTGCTCGAGCTGTCGGGCGAAATCGTGGCTGGC
>CAZTTW010000719.1:0-3118 GCA_964616265.1 uncultured Myxococcales bacterium
TTTGCATTGCCCAGCGATGCCAGCGCCGAGTGGCGTGAGCTGTACCAGGATCTGAGACGTCTTGAAGACGAGCTTGGGCAGCACATCGAGCTCGAGAACAAAGTGCTCTTCGCTCGTGCGCTCGAAGGCGAGCGCTAGCCGGGGTCGCCGTGTCCGCCCTGGTGCAAATCCGTCCCAAGAAGCTCGCGCCGGAGCTGCGCCGGCCGCGTCCGGCCTTTAGGTCGGAACAGCGCGCGTGGAGGCGGCTGGTGCTTCGCTTGCGAGACGATCCGCGCGCGCTTCGCCTGGCTGTGCAGCTGAGCTTCGCCGCGCTTTGCCTGTGGATTGGCGTCGAGTTTCACCGCTTCGTCGCGTGGGGGCAGTCCCACGGGTCGCAGCCATTCGCGGCGCGCCCGCCAGGCGTGGAGGGATTTCTGCCCATCAGCGCGCTCATCAGCTTCAGGCACTTCGTGGCCACCGGCGTGGTCGACCGAATTCATCCCGCGGCGCTCTTCATTCTCTCCGCCATCGTGCTGCTCAGCGTGGCCGTCAAGAAGGCCTTCTGCAGCTTCCTTTGCCCTATCGGCACGCTCAGCGAATATTTGTGGCGGCTGGGTCGCTTCGTCTACCGCAGAAACGTCGCACTGCCGCGCTCGCTCGACTATCCGCTCCGCTCGCTGAAGTACGCGCTCCTCGGTTTCTTCGTGTGGTCGATTGTGCGAATGGAGCTGCCCACGCTCGATGCATTCATCGGCAGCCCCTACAATAAAGTCGCCGATATCAAGCTGTACCTGTTCTTCGCGCAGCTCTCGGGGCTTGCCCTGAAAGCGGTGGTCATTCTCGTGGTGCTGTCCCTCTTCGTCAAGAATGCCTGGTGTCGCTATCTGTGTCCCTACGGCGGCCTGCTGGGCATCGTCGGGCTTTTCAGTCTCGCCAAGATCACGCGCAACAAAGACCGCTGCATCGATTGCCACCTGTGCACCCGCGCCTGTCCGTCGGCCATTCGCGTGCATCGGGTGGGTCGCGTGTGGAGCGACGAGTGCACGAGCTGTCTCGAATGCGTAGCGGCCTGTCCCGTGAAGCATACACTCGCAATGAAGGCAGCCGGGCGCACCGTTTCGCCGCGGCAGGTGGCGGCCATCGTTCTTGCCATTTTCCTCGGCGTTACCGGCGCCGGCATGAGCCTCGGACACTGGCGCAACGAAATTTCCGCGGCGGAGTATTTGCAGCGCTTCGATCGGCTGGACCAGCCCGCTTACCAGCATGCGCGCGGCCACGTGCCACGCTATGGCGCCGACGATTGAGAGATCACCACCGAAAACGAGAAAGGCACCTTATGACTGATGCAACCCGTGAATCGCAGACACTCCCTCCCGCCGTGGCCGTGGAATTGGCAACCCTCGTGGCCTATCAAGAAGGCGCCGTGGTCAGCCGCACGCTGGTCAAGAAGAAGGCGTGCACCGTGACCGCCTTCGCTTTTGACGCCGGACAGTCGCTGTCCGAGCACACCGCCCCTTTTGACGCCATCGTGGAAGTGCTGGACGGCGCCGTGGAGCTGGTTATCGGCGGCAAGGTCGTAGAGGCGAAGACTGGCCAGACCGTTCTGATGCCAGCCAACGTTCCGCACGCCGTGAACGCCAAAGCGCGCTTCAAGATGCTGCTGTTGATGGTCCGAGAATAAAGGCGTCGCTAGATCGCAACGCGCGAAAGAATGCGGCCGTCGCCTGCCACGCGAAACGCCAGCGGCACTAGGGTGACGGCGTACTTTCGGGCCAAATCCGGCCGCACCGAAACGTCGACGAGCGCTAGCGGCGTACCCTCGGCACCGAGCCTCTTGGCCAGGGTCTGACAGTCCGAGCAACGCGGATGCGTGAACTGAACCACGAGGCCGTCCTGGGGAAGCGCACCAATCTCCGACAGGTCGATACGAGCGACCCTGCGTGAACGGATGCCGCGAACAAGCGCCAACAACCGATACATCTCGCAGCCCACGCAGATTCCAGAGACGGCGGCCAACAAGGCTAGGGTCCCGACAAGAGCGGCCAAGGACCAGCCGAGCTGCGAATGACCCGTGGCGTGTGCGAGCGAAGCGGCCGCTAGAAACACGCATCCAATCAAGTTGGCGAAACGCACCGGGCGCGCATCCTTGACCGGGCCCGAGCCGAAGCGCGGCTGGATCAGCTTGAAATAGGCCAAGCAGGCGAGACACAGGCGCGGGCCAAAAGTGAGCGTCAACCCAAGTTGGAGCGCCGCAAGGGCCAAGAGCGGCCACCAACCCGAGAGCAGGGCGGCCAGACACGCCGCCGCAATGATGCCTTGGTTGAAGCGCGGCGCCCGCGTATCAATCACTGGAACTTTGCCAGCTGTTCGTCGTGCCATTCAGAAAGCCTGACAGGGCGGCGGCTTAGTGCAAGACAAATGTTCGGTATACAGGACATGGCATAACGAGAGCCGCAGCAGAAGTCTAGTCGCTGCGGCGCCCGCGCGACCGGATGCGAATGCCCTCGATGCGGGCCATCAAGGTTGTCAGCTTCTCGGTCGTCAGGTCTTCCCTGTCGGCGAAGAATGCCTCCGCGCAGCTGTCGAGGGGACTGAAGACGCGCGCCCGGATAAGGTCCACGAGGGAGGCTCCGTGGGCGGCTGCCAAAGCCGTCAAATTCTCGATTTCCTCGACGGTAAATGGAACCGAAATTCCGACGTAGTGTCCTGATGGCAAGGCCCTACCCCCTCCCGTACAAGTTAGTCGTTCGTCTACCTCAACAACCCTTTCGTCATAGTATTACAGCGCTTCGTCTCTGGCCGCAAGACGATACGCTTCCTACCCTGACAACCCGATGGTCCGTGCCAAGGCTCCGAAGGCGGGCTTTCAGCCCAGCCAGAACCAACTCGCGCTCGAAACACGTATTCGCGAGGCGCTTCCGGCTATCCTCGTGGCCGAGCGCGAGGCGCAGCGGCTTACCCAAGAGCAACTGGCCGAGAGGGCGGGTATTCATGTCACGACCATCGGCAAGATCGAGCGTGGTCAGCAGGTGCCGAGCCTCGCCCTTCTCGTGCTGTTGGCGAAAGCATTGGCGTGTTCGCCGGAGGAGCTTCTGCGCAAGGTGCTGCCCGAGACCTCGCCGCCGAAATACGAAGACCG
>CAZTTW010000720.1:0-3114 GCA_964616265.1 uncultured Myxococcales bacterium
GGACTCGAAGAGGTCTTCGAACTTGTCGGTCTGAGCGTTGTAGCCGTGACCGCCTTTGCCTTGGCGCACGCCCTGAACGATGATCGAGCCTTCCTTGCCGGCGTTCGCGGCAATCTGACGGCAGGGCTCTTCGCAAGCGGTGTTGTTTACTGACTGAACGAAGCGTTCGTGCCGGCGGCATAGACGGCTTGAACCTGGTCGGCGGTCAGGGGGGCGTCGTAGATGCGGAGCTCATGGTAGGTCCCGGAGAACCCGGGGTCACCCGAGTACTGCGACTTGCCGAGCCAGTTGTTGGTGTCGTTGATCAAGGCGAGGGCGCCGAGCCCAGCGGTCTCGCCCTGAAGCTTGCCATTGAGATACATGGAGATGGTGTGGCTCTGCCCATCGAACACGACGGCGATCTGTTTCATCGATCCGGTGGCCAACGCGCTCGTGGCATCCACGAACGTACCACTGAGCGACACCTGGTTGCTGTAGCTGGCGCGCAGCCTGGGGGTGAGCGCGTCGGGCGCCGAATTGGGAGAAATGATCACCGTGTCGTCGCTCGGTAGTTGCCATCGACCAGCTCATTGCTCCCGAAGTCGAGAATCCGCTGATTGTTGTTCCCTCCGGTCCATGTGACCCAGATCTCGAGGGTGACGCTGGTGAGCGTCGACAGGATGTGAGCCGGCAGAGCGACGTACTGACCCGACGACCCGCCAGCCAACACGAGCGTACCCGAGCCCGACAACTGCGCGTTCACCACCGTGCCATCGGCCGTCCCCACCGAATCATGAACGTTGGTCCCCGTTCCGCCAAAGTTGTACCGGTGCACCAGGGACGTGGCCAGCGAGCAGAGCACGCAGGGTCCGTCGGCTGAAGTCGAGTCGTAAGGAGAGACAGCATCCGGCGCGTCGCCACGGCTAGTTCCACCGCCGCCGGCCTGTCCGTCAGCCCCACCTGCCCCGCCCGCGCCCGCGGCGCCCCCGGCTCCCCCTGCCGCGGAGCCACCAGTCCCGGCGTCGGGACCGATCCCACCCGTGGCCAGAGGGCGATCGGCACCCTCTGGCGCATCCGGGCCAGCACCCAAGGCGCCTCCATCCAACGCCATTCCGCCGCTATCGAGCACGGGGCCTCTGCCGCCTCCACCTGCCGAGTCAGGGCCACTCGTGCCGCGCGCACCGCCGTCCGCCTCCGCGGTGTCTGAGCCGCCGCTTGCGCCGCCTGTGCCTCGGACGCCGGTATTTGCGGACGTCCCGGCCGTCGAAACAACGTCGCTGCCGTCGGGAGAGGCCGACGCCCAGGGCTTGTCCAGATTCACGCAGCCAAAGCACGAGTAAGCAGACAAGAACAGCACCCACCTCAGCTGGACGGCCCCCATAGCAATGGCGGGGATGGACGAAGAACCAACTCCCATCGTGCACTCCTGTTCTAAGGCTCTAACCCTCTTGTCACGACGTACGGCGTCTTGTCAAAGTGGCGCTCTTTTTCTTGTATCTTAGAAGACGCTCCATGGCCCTAAATGGTTCACTAAAGAACGTAGACGTGATGAGCCATGCGGCGGGCGACACGGGACGTAGCGCGAAAGTCGAGCGACGGGCCTGGTCGTCGAGGGCCCCTGCGTGGGCTCCGGCCAAACGAGCAATGCAGCTATCCTGTTGTTGATGACTTACATCTCTGACCGCGACAATCGGATCAGAAACAGCTCGAACAGGGACTGGATCCATCTCAATTCTTCGCGCGGCAACTTGAGAATGGCGACATGTTCAAGGGCGCTTCATTGGAAACAGCAGACCACAAAGACGACGACTGGATAGTTCCTCATCAAGATATACATGTGCAGCCAGGGTAGCGAGTTTGCGCTACAATCAGCTCGACATGCGCGCAAGAGCTCGAAAGCCAGCTCGGAAAAGCCCGTCGGATGTCGACCGCGACGTACGACGAGCGGCTGCCCTCTTGCCCGATATCGACCCTGGCGACCTCGACTTGATCGTGCGCAGCCTTGCGCGTCCCTTCGGTACAGGACGACGGTTTTTCTTACGAGAGATCGCCCCCGGTGTCCGCATCTTCTGACGAAGCGTTCGTCCTGGCGGTGCTCAAAGCGCTCAAGGAGAGTAGTCTGGAAGCTATCGTCGTCGGCAGCGTTGCAGCCGTATTGCAAGGCTCCCCGGTCACCACGCAGGACATGGATCTTCTGGTGCGCGACACACCCACCAATCGAAAGAAGATCGCAGACGGCGCGGGTCGCCTGTCTCGAGGACATCATCGCATCGAAGGCCGCTTGCGGCCGCCCGAAGGATCTGGCCCAGCTCCCGCTTCTACGGGAAACCCTCAGAGTGAAACAGGCGCTGGATAAGGGACGAGCGTAGGCTGCGGCTTCACCAACACCGCCTGCCCAACAATTTGCGCCCGCGCGCTAGCTCGCCTATCGCGAAAACCGCCGAGCAGCGACCGACCGGCTACGGGCCAAGATAGGGATTGGCGCAAGAGTAAAGGACCGTCTGGCTAGCAAGACATGGCCAACGTTCGGCGGAGAGGGAATCCACCAGCAGCAACGCTGGAAGGTCGGAAATACCACTTTCCCGCAGCCAGCGGTCGATCCTAACGGCACGGCTCTTCGCACGCGCGACGGATGATCGACAGAGCCGACGGCTGTTCTGGGCCTAGTTTGGGATCGGTCCAACTGCGAGGCTCATGCCGCTCTTGCCTCGGTGTGCCTCTGGCGGTAGAAATAGTCCATGCCTATAGCCTTTCCTACTCAACAACAATTGCAGGCCCTGCTCGGTCAACACATTTCCAAGATCTGTCCGTGCGGCTACAGTGCCAATTCAGACAATCACTGCGCACATTTCGTAAGCCACGTGGTCGGGTTCAACTTTGGTGCGACTTGCAGCGGAATGACCGGCAAGAGCGGCGCTTCCGCCTCGATCCGTGTTCATGAGATCTTCAGTCGGTGCTCCGCCGTCGGAGCCTGGAACAGTCTTACTCCAACCAACTTCTGTGGACTGGTGTTCATCACCAATGCCTCGAATGTGAACTTGAGCACGCAGACGATGATCAATGTCCCGCGCAAGCACGTCGGCATCTTCCTCGGCGTCGTTCCACAGATCTGGCATTACTCGAATTCGAAGCAAA
>CAZTTW010000721.1:0-3113 GCA_964616265.1 uncultured Myxococcales bacterium
ATTTCGGCGGCCATGGCCGCGCTGTGGGTCATGCCCGAGCAGCCGACGGTCTCGATGAGCGCCTCTTGAATCACGCCGTCCTTCACGTTCAGGGTCAGCTTGCAGGCGCCCTGCTGGGGCGCGCACCAACCCACGCCGTGGGTGAGGCCCGAGATATCCTTGATCTCCTTGGCCTGGACCCAGCGGCCTTCTTGGGGAATGGGCGCAGGGCCGTGTTTCGGTCCTTTCGCCACGCATGTCATGTGTTCGACTTCTGTCGAGTAGATCATCTGGGAGCCTCCTTAAGTCGGGTGCCTGTCTACACCATTCCGGCCGTCGCCGGGAAGAGCACGATAAACAGGTCGTATTTGCCTATTTTAGGGCGCTCCGCGGCGTGGACATGTGCTCGCGAGCGGGCTCTACGGTGCCGGAGCTTTGTCCGCAAGGTGACCCGCCTCACAGGGGGGGGTTGACTTTTCTGTCACGGCAGCTGGGTACTGCTGATACGGCTGATAGGATCGATGACAGAGGCGCACCATGAAGAGCCTGTCGATCCTGGCACTGTTATCAATCGCGAGCAGCTTGGCTTGTTCTGGTTCGGCAAGCTCCTCGAAGGGCGAGCTTCGCTCCAGCCTATCGCGCAATCTGACGCCGGTTGTGGATTCTGCCGATGCCGCGCAGTTGGCGAAGGACAATTTGGCGTTCGCTTGCGACCTTCACGCGCGGCTTCGCGCGGGAAATACGGGCAACTTCATCTTTTCCCAGACCAGCATCTCGCTGGCGCTCGCCATGTTGTACGGCGGCGCAGCTGGTGACACGGCGGCGCAGATGGCGACTGCGCTTCACTTCACGCTTTCAGCGGATCGTCTCCATTCTGCCTTCAATGCTCTCGATCTCGCACTTGCTCAAGCGCCGTCAAGCGCGGGGGCCGACGCTTTCGAGTTGCAGCTGGCGAATTCCACTTGGGTACAGAAGGGACTCCACTACCTGCCGGCGTATCTCGACCTCTTGGCCACCAACTACGGTGCCGGGTTGTTTACCGAGGACTTCGCAACCGCGCCCGAGACTGCGCGTCTGGATATCAATCAGTGGGTCTCGGACGAAACCAAGCAGATGATTGCGCAGCTCTTCGGTCCCGGAACGATTGACAGCGTCGTAAGGCTTGTGCTGGTGAATGCCGTCTACTTCCACGGCGCTTGGAGCGTTCCTTTCAGCTCGCCAACCACGACCGGCATCTTCCACGCGCCGGCGGGCGACGTGAGCGTGCCGATGATGACCAATAGCAAGACCAACGCCGAGCTTTGGTCCGGCCCAGGCTACAAAGCCGCGTCCCTCGACTACGCGGGCGGAACGACGTCGATGATTCTCGTAGTGCCGGATGCCGGAGCCTTCGACAGTTTCGAGGAGGGGCTTTCCGCGAGCAGTCTTGGGGACATTCTGTCGTCGGCGTCGCTCTCTTCCGGCGTCGTGACCATGCCGAGCTTCAAGTTCGACACGGCATCGCCGCTGGGCGACATCTTGAAGGATCTGGGGATGACCTACGCTTTTGACCCATCGCTCGCCGACCTTTCGGGTATCGACGGCCAACGCGATCTCTGCGTCGGCCTCGCGATCCACAAAGCGGTCATTTCGGTCGACGAGAAAGGAACCACGGCGTCCGCCGCGACAGGCGTAACGGTCGTGGGGCTTTCGCTCGATCCGCAGCCTCCGGCGGTGCTCGTCGTCGATCGCCCATTTCTGTTTTTCATCCGCCATAACCCCACAGGCGCGATTGTGTTTCAAGGTCGGGTGGTGGATCCCAGCCGTTAGGGATTCCTCGCAGGGACTGCCGGGGCCATCAATACGTGCTGGCGCCACGAATGCGGCGGGTTAGGCTTGGGCCACCATGAAAACAGCTCCTATCAAGTCGATCCTGGCTCGCGAGATTCTCGACTCGCGCGGAAATCCGACCATCGAATGTGAAGTTCATCTTGCATCCGGCGTCGTTGGCATCGCGGCAGTGCCATCTGGCGCCTCCACGGGCGAGCACGAAGCGCTCGAACTGCGCGACGGCGATGCCAAGCGCTACCAGAAGAAGGGCGTGCTCAAGGCCGTCGACAACGTGAAGAAGCTCCTGGCGCCGGCGGTCGTTGGCCGCGACGTCTTCGATCAGGCGGGGCTCGATGGCGCCATGCTGGCGGCCGACGGAACGCCCAACAAGGCGAAGGCGGGCGCCAACGCTATCCTTGGCGTGTCGCTGGCGGCGGCGCGTGCGGCAGCGGCCGAGCTGGACGTCCCGCTCTACAAATACCTCGGCGGTCCGAACGCTCGGGTCTTGCCGGTGCCGCTCATGAACATCGTCAATGGCGGCGCGCACGCGGACAACGTGCTCGACTTCCAGGAATTCATGATCGTTCCGCAGGGCGCGCCGACCTTCCGCGAGGCGCTGCGAGCAGGCGCCGAGGTCTTCCACACTCTCAAGAAGATCCTGCACGACAAGAAGGCGTCGACCGGCGTGGGCGACGAAGGTGGCTTCGCGCCGGATCTGCCGGGCGCCGAGGCGACGCTGGAAACCATCAGCGAAGCCATCACCAAGGCCGGCTACAAGGTCGGCAAGGACGTAGCGCTGGCGCTCGACGTGGCGTCGAGCGAATTCTTCGAGAAGGACAGCGGCAAGTACAACATGGAGGGCGAGGGCAAGGTGCTCGACGCCAAGGGCATGGTCGAGTTCTACCGCGGTCTCATCACGAAGTTCCCCATCGTCTCCATCGAAGACGGCATGGCGGAAAATGATTGGGACGGTTGGGTTCTGCTTACCAAGGAACTGGGCGGCAAGGTTCAGCTGGTTGGCGACGACCTCTTCGTGACCAACGTCGAGCGTATCAAGACGGGCATCGAGAAGGGCGCCAGCAACAGCCTACTCGTCAAGGTCAACCAGATCGGCTCGCTCACCGAGACGCTGGATTCCGTCGAGATGGCGCATCGGGCGGGCTGGACGACCATCACCTCGCACCGCTCGGGTGAAACCGAAGATGCGTTCATCGCGGATCTCGCGGTGGCCACCCGCTCTGGCCAGATCAAAACCGGCTCGCTCGCGCGATCGGAGCGCGTGTGCAAGTACAACCGGCTCCTGCGCATCGAAGAAGAGCTGGGCA